>NZ_SMTT01000006.1 GCF_004357905.1 Campylobacter lari
GATTTTTTTTTATTCATAATCAATACATCCTTTTTTTAACATTATTTAGTTGCTCTTTTAATTTCAGTGCTTTCTGATAATCTCTGTAATACTCTAAAGGATATCTTTTTAAAGAAATGTTTTTTGTAGTCTTTAAGCGATATAAATATATATTTAATTGATGATTTAACACTATTTTTATAATCAAGAATCCAAAAAAATATTTTTTCAATTTTTTTTTATTTTTAATTTTTTTTACAAGTTTATACGAAAGATATTCTTTCACTCTATCAACTGCTCCTAAGGGTTGATTTTGTATATATATTTTTAAATTTTTAGTGTATTTTTTTAAACATAATGGATCTTTATCAAACTTTTTTAAAGTCAAAGCTTTATTGCAAACCACTGGTAAAAAATGTGTTTTTATATCTTCACTCAAATAGTGATTAGAATCAATAAATTTTATAAAATTTAATGCAATTTGCATCCAGCTTGCACTTTCATAATATAGCCTAGTCGTATTTGAATTCTCAAAAACATCTATTTTTTTAAGATGCGAACTGGGGTGTATTACCCATTTTTTATTAGTAAAATTCATAGAGCTTAATTCTCTTAAACGATAAACATATATTTGCTTTGGAAATATATAAATATTTTTACTTAATGCAAATAATAACACTCCAAAATGGCAATCTTCTGCAAAAATTCCATTAATAAATTGTAATTTTATATTTTTAAAAAAATCAAAATTAATCATACCTTGCCAAGCAAACCAAAAATAAAAAAGTTTTCTTTCTCTAGCTTTCTCTAGCCATTCTTTAGGCGTGATGATAATCTCATTTTTATAATCAAAATAAGTCATTTGGCTAATATGTTTTCTTTTGACTTTATCATATAAAGGCCTATAATCAAACCACACCACATCTACCCCATCCATTCTAGGTACACATTCTTCTATGCAGTTTAATTCCCAATAATCATCAGAATCTAAAAAGATAATATAATCTATAATAGGATAAGTAAAGCTAGTTAAATCTTGTTCATCATTAAAAGCTTTATAGCTTTTATATACAGTATATATTTCATAAGGATTATTACCTTCTATATTAAATTCTATTAAAGAATTTTCTTTTAAAGTTTGGGTTTTGTTTTTGAGTTTATATTCTCCACTAAAATATTCTATACCTACATTTCTAGCACTACTTAAACCACCATTTTTTTTATCAAAAAGAGTAATTCTTTTATCTTTTAGAGTGTATTCTTTTGCAATATTGAGTGAGTTTTCATCTGTACTACCATCATTTACGAGTATGATTTCTAAGTTAGTATAGGTTTGATTGATTACACTATCTAAACATTCTTTTAGATATTTTTCTACATTGTATATGGGGATTACTACGCCAATGGTTTTAGTTTGCATTTTTAAACTTTTTAAAAAATTTAGAATCACTAAAAAAATTATTCGGATTATAAAAAAACTTTCGAAGTAAACGATAAAACTTCGTATGAGAAATTTTAGTTTGCACAAGCTTTAAACCTATATATTTATTAAACATTTTTATAAATGAAAATGATGAAATTTCGTATATAAAAGGCTTATAAATCAAAGAATTTAGACTATATTTGCTTTTTTGAATATCTTTAAAAAATATTTTTTTATTTTCTAGATTTATCTTATAAAATTTTATAATTTCTTGTTCTTTTTTACCAAAACAGTATAAATCATTAATTAAAAAATTTACAAAAAAATCTAAATCATTTTTATCTATATTTTTTTCTACCATAAAATTTAAAATTTTATCATTGTCTTCTTTTGATAAACTTTTTAAATACAATCTTGTTTGCGTTATTTCATCTTGATATAAAGTTTTATCAAATTCTAACATTTTATTTTTGTTACTAGTTATCAAATATGACTCGGGTAAAATTCCTTTTTCAAAATAAAAAATCTCTAAATCTAGCTTTTGAAAAAAATCTAATAGATTTTCATTTTTAATGTGTCCATTGAAAAGCAAAACTTTATGAATTTGTTTTTCCGTGATTATACTTTCGAGTTCTTTTTGGCTTTTGTAAATTAAATTATCTTCATTTATATATATAATATTACCTATATAAGGTAGTATTTCTTTTATGGAATATAATGTTTCCTTGGAATGAATAAATAAAACATTATCTCGGTAAACACTTTTATCGCATAAATGCTTTATAGAATGTGATTTAATATTTGATATATGTTTATAAAATCTTTGATGATTTTTATGTTTATTATCCATGTAACCATTTTGATTTGGTTCATCATGATGAAAATGATATAAATACACCCCATGAAAACTTGCTTCATATCCAAGTAAAGCAAACCAAGCTCTAAATCCTTCAAAATTTTTAAAATTCCAATTTCTTGCATCATAGTTTAAATTAGCTGGTATTTGCTCTAAATCAATACAAGAGTATAAAATTCTTGCTAAAAGATCAAAATCCTCATATCCGTGGCCTATAAATTGCTCATCATTTCCACCAAGTGTTAAAAATTTATGCCTATTAATCACTATACTAGAAGTAGAACTTGGAGCAAAAAATTTGATCCACTCTTTTTTTCCGCTAATTAAATCATTTTTTATCAAACCATCCCATAATTTTTTATCTTGAGTATAAATAAACTCGTTACCCTTTTGATTTAAAAATACAACTGGTAAAGACAAAATATGATTTGGTTTTAAGGATATTTCTTTGATATCAATAAGATCTAAAATATACTCTAAAAATTGTTGTGATAAATAATAATCCACATCTAAAAACATCACAACATCTGAATTTGCAAAAGATGCACCAAGGTTGCGGCATTTTCCTTGGGAGAAAAAATCTTTTTGACTTTCATCTTTATGATAAATATGCCCATTTTCTTTGATAATACACTTTAAATCATTTTCTAAAGAAGAATACCCTTCAACAAAAATATATTCAACTCTATCATCACTTTTAAACTCACATGCTTTTTGAATAACACGATCTTTTATATAAATTCTTTCCTTACTTAAACCAAAAGGTATAACAATGGAAAGCTTCACACATTACCTATCGCATAAAGTTGTATAATGCCTACTATTTTTTCATCTTGAGTGACAACTATTTCTTTAATTTTATGTTTTAGCATAAGCTCTTCTGCCTCGCTTGCCATAGCACTTGCTTCTATGGTTTTTGGACTATCGCTCATGATTTCTTTAGCTTTAAAATCAAATCTTGGCTTACCGTTTGCCCTTAAAGCTCTTCTTAAGTCCCCATCTGTGATGATTCCAACTAGTTTTTCATTCTCAAGTACTATACAAAGCCCTAACTTACCACTAGTCATCACATCAACCAACTCATTAAATTCACTCTCAGGGCTTACCATAGGTAGATTATTTGACACCATCAAATCACCCACCCTAGTCAAAAGCTTTCTACCCAAGCTTCCTCCTGGGTGAAATAAAGCAAAATCATCAGGTCTAAAATTCCTTGCTCTCATCAAAGCTACTGCTATAGCATCACCCATAGCTAAAGTGGCCGTAGTAGAAGAAGTTGGAGCAAGCTGAAGTGGGCAAGCTTCTTTTTTTACTGCTATGTTTATAAAAATATCTGCTTGTTTAGCTAAAGTAGAATTTTGATTTCCTGCCATGACGATCAAAGGAATTTTTCTTTTTTTAATCACAGGTATAAGTTTTAAAACCTCTTCAGTTTCTCCTGAATTTGAAATAGCCAAAAGCACATCCTCGCTTGTAAGCATACCAAGATCTCCATGCAATGCTTCGCCCGGATGCATAAAAAAGCTCGGGGTACCTGTACTAGCTAAGGTTGCAGCTATCTTAGCCCCTATATGACCTGATTTACCCATACCGCTTACTACACATCTACCTTTGATAGATAAAATCAACTCAATGGCTTTATTAAAACCTTCATCTAAATTATCACATAAATCTAAAATCGTTTTTGACTCTATCTCAAAAACTTCTTTGGCTATTTTAATCGCATCTATTTGGCTCATCTAAATTCCTATATATTTAACACTACATTAGTTGCAATAGCTATTTGATATAAAATTTGTGTTAGCATGCTAAAAATTTGGAGATTTTGACTATCTACTTTTGGTAAAACTAAAATAGAATCTCCCGCTTTTATATCTGCTGAACTTCTACCGCTGTATTTAGTTGCTTTACCATTAGCATTAATTACTAAAACTCTTGATATATCAGCCCTATCGCTAAAACCACCCGCTAGGTTAATATAATATCTTAATTTTTCTTTATCCATATATACAAATGCACCTGGTATAGAAACTTCACCTTGAACCAAAACAAGATTATTTTTACTAGGTACATTTACCACATCACCTTCTTCTAATACTATAGAATTATACGCTTTGACATTGTCTATAACGATTTGTCCTTTTGGTTGAGCTTGTTTTGCACGCGCAATAAATTCTAAAATCGTTTTAGCTTGAGTAGCTCTAATGCTAGCTTGCTCAGCATTAACTGAAGAACTTGTTAGAGCTAGTGTTTCAAGCTCTTTAAGTTGGGCTTCAATAAGTTGTTTTTGGGTAGCTGCTACACTTTTTCTAAAAACTTGTAAAGCATTAATGTTTGATTGATCATTAACTGTAATCATTTTAGCAAGTTCAGCCAAGGTTGTACCCTTTTTTATCACTACTGAGTGCAAACCACTATGCTCACCTTCTATACTAATACTAATATTTTGCGCAGTATAATCAGGTCTAAATTCTATCTCATCGCCATTGTATAACTTCACACCTAAAAACTGCTTTTTGCTGTAAGCATCCACATGTAATTTATGATCATCTCTATAGCTTTTTACCACAGCATTAGTTACTATAGGTTTAGCTCCTGCAACTTTGGCTATATCTTCTAAATTTAAAATATCATTACTTAACTCAAATCTAAAAGGCTTTTGCACATCTCCTTCAACAAAAACATACTTTTGCACACTACCCACTAAGATCACATCACCCATTCTAAAAGGAAAAAGATCAAGCTGACCCTTAAGTAAAAAATCATACAAGTCTACTTTTTTAATGACTTTATTATCTCTTAAAATTTGAATATCTCTAAAACTACCATATTCTAGATTAATACCGCTTGCTTTATCTAAATACTGTATAATAGAATCTGAACTTAATCCTTGATAAAGGCCTGGTTGATTTACATTTCCTGTAACAAATACCGATACATTTTGATAAATATCCATATCCGCATATACATAGACATTGCTTTTATAAATTTTATTAATAGCTTTTGTAATAACTTGTACCAAAGCACTATTTTTCACACCCAAAAGATTAATCGCACCTACTTTTGGTATAAAAATATTTCCTTGAGAGTCTACTGTTAAGGTTTGTATAAACTCTACCGCACCCCAAATTTTTACATTAATCCTATCGCCTACTGCTAGTTTATAATCAGGATTATAAACATGTTGAGTAAATTTAGTAAAGTTTCCATTAAACAAATGCGCACCAAAAACTTTAGTATTTATAATTACTGTTTTATTTAAATCACTTTGTAAAAATTTTTTATCTTGAATTTGCTTTATACTATCTGCTTGTGTTTTTGCAATTTGAGAAACATCTACTGCTGAAAATAAAAACAAAGGTAAAAGTAAAAGTAAAAATATCTTTCTCATTAGTATCTATGCTCCTCTATAATCATTTTAATAAATTTAACAATTCCATAAATCAAAGATAAAACCATAAAAGCTGTGAGTATATTATACAAAGCTTCTGGATATTTAGCACTTTGAGGTAAGCTTGGACTTTGAACTATAACCACCTGCTTTATCTTTCTTAAGGCCTCTATCCTAGCACTCTCATAAGCTTTTAATGCAGCTGTGTAAGCACTTTCTGCAAAACCTGCCTCTATGGTTAGATCTTGGAATTTAGCTGCAAGATCGTTAAGTTTTTGAGAGGATTTTGGGGATGAAACTTTGGATTTTTCTTTTTGAAGTTGTTTTTTTAAGGCTGTGATTTCACTTTTTATAGTAACAATTTGTGGTGCATTATCATTTATATAACTTTGCATCATTAAAAGCTCAGCTTCTTTGGCTGCTATTTTTGATTCAAGTTCAGCTATGAGTTTTAGAGTGCCCTCTGCTTGTTTGAGTGGATCAAATACCCCATATTTATTTTGAAAAGCTAAAAGCTCATCTTTAGCCTTTTGATATCTTTTTTTAAACTGCAAAAGTTCTTCTTCAGCAAATTGCATTTGATCTCTTGCGGCTTTGTGTGAAATTTCATTGATAAATTTTTCACTTTCTTTAACTATAGTTGAAGCTATCAAATGTGCACTTTGTGGATCAAAACCTTCAACTTCTACACGCAAAAGCCCATTAGCTGAGTTTTCTTGAGTAATTTTAACACGGTTTTGATAATACTTTAAAAACTCTTCCTGATTGGCTGATGAGGAAATACTATAAAAAAAATCAAGTTTTTGTTTTTGATATAACTCACGAATTTGAACTTTTTCTTCTAAGATATTTAACATATCTAAAGAATGAATATAAGATTTTAAATAATTAATATCCTCGCTTGAAAAAGAATTATTAGTCAAAAATGCAGCAATTCCAGTAATAGCTCCGCTATCTCCTGTCGTTGATTTCACACTTAAAACACTTTCACTCACATAGCGATTTGCTGCTATAAAAACATAATAAAATACAACAAATGCTGTCAAAATCAACACTATTTTAAAAGAATTAAGTATCTTTAAATTTTTAAGTTTTTTTAATAAGTCATTTTGCATTTACTTTTCCTTGATATACCGCTATACCCTCATCTACATCATCATATATAGTAGCTTGTCCATCTTGCATGAATATAATTTTATCACACCATTGTTTAATTTCAGCTACATTATGCGAAACCATAATAACTTTTGACCTACTTAATTTTTCTTTATAGATTTTAGAGCTTTTTTCTCTAAATTTAGGATCTCCCACAGCACCTGCTTCGTCAATTAAATAATAATCAAAATCAAAAGCCATACTTAAGCCAAAAGATATTCTAGCGCTCATACCAGCTGAGTAAGTATTCATAGGCTCATCGAAAAATTTTCCAAGCTCGGCAAAATCTTCAACAAATTTAATCTTTTCCTCTAAAGCCTTTCCTTTATAACCATATACTCTAGCTACAAAGCGTGCATTATCTCTTGCTGAAAGTCTGTGTTGAAATGCGCCTGCCAAACCTAATGGCCAAGATAGTTTTTTATTAGTTATAATCTTACCTCTATCAGGAAGCAAGGAGCCGCTTAAAAGTTTCATTAAGGTTGATTTTCCAGCACCATTGCGTCCCATTAAACCTATACTGCAATTTTCAGGAAATTCAAAACTTAAGTTTTTAAAAACATAATGCCTTTCACCATTACGTAAAGGAAAAGATTTTGTTAAATTAACTAATTTTATCATCGCACCGCTATCAACTTTTCTCTAGTAAAATAATAAAAAAACAATCCCAAAAACAAAATCACACTCAAACATGCAATAGGATAATAGTAATTATAATCATCAAGTAATGGATAATTTTGAAAAAAATTATATTTTAAAAGTTCCATAATATGTAAAAGTGGATTGTAATATAAAATGTCTAAAATAGGTTTTGGAACTATCCATATAGGAAATACCACCAAAGCTGTCCAGTATAAAACTATATTTAAATAATTTAAAGCCATTTTTAAAGGCTCTGCAAAATGTCCTGCTATAGCAAAACACATCCCCATAGCAAAGCCAAATACCACAAGCAAAAAAAACGAAAACATCACTTCTAGAAAATGCTTAGGTATAACTTGCATATGCAAAAACCAACCTGCTAAAAACATTACACAAATAAAAATAGTAAAATAAATACAAAATTCAAGCATAGCCCTAGCAATAAATACATGTATAGGGCGAATAGGTTTATAAGCAAATAAAGTTAGATTAGAACTAATACCATTTAAAAGCTGATTAATAATGCTTCTAAACATAAAAAAAGGTATAATCCCTACTGCTAAAAATAAAAAGATAGAAACACCTTCAGGCATGATTTGATGATGAAATTCTCTAATAGCTGTTATAATAGAAGTGATTACCAAAACTACCATCATAGGCTCTCCGATTACCCAAAAATAGCCCAAATATTTATTAATACCAAATCTTGTCTTTAACTCTCTAAAAAAAAGAGCATGTATGACATTAAACATATTTTTAGCAAACCTTTTTAAATTTTCAAAATTTTTATATTATACTTTTTTATCTTATATAATATTTAACAAGGTTTAAAAATGAAAAGAAATTTTTTTGAAGAATTAGAAAAAATTTTATATCACAAAGATATTTTTAAAAAGATTGAATTATTTAATGAATTTTATGAAAATTTTAAAACTAATTTATATGATTTTAATCATTCACATGAAGCGATCATTTATGAAAACTCACAAGTTAAAATCCTTCATCCTATGAAAATAAGGCGTCCAAAAGAGGCAAATAGTACTTCATCTTTAGCTAAAATATTACATTCAGTTGCACATATAGAATATAGTGCTATAAATTTGGCCTTAGATGCTAGTTATAGATTTAAAAATTTGCCATTGAAATTTTATCAAGATTGGCTTGAGGTAGCTGATGAGGAAATTAAGCATTTTTTGCTTTTAGAAAAAACTTTAAATGAACTTGGTTTTAAATATGGAGATTTCTATGCCCATGATAATCTTGAAAAAGCCTTATTTTTAACCAAAGATAATCTTGCTCACAGAATGGGCATAGTGCATAGAGGACTTGAAGCAAAAGGACTTGATGCCAATCCTTTTGTCTTAGAAAAATTAAACACAACTAATCATCCTATAAAAAGTTTATTCAATGAAATTTTTACCATTATATTAAATGATGAGATTAAACATGTAAATAAAGGAGATTTTTGGTGGAATTATGCAAAAAATGAAAATGATGATTACCTTGATCTTTGTGCCAAATATAAAGAATTTAATCTTTTAGGAAAAGTATATAATAAAACAGCTAGAATACAAGCAGGATTTAGTGAAAATGAACTTCAAAAATTAGATGATTTTTATAATAGAAAATGAAGATGGTGGTTAGAGGCAGAATCGAACTGCCGACACGCAGATTTTCAGTCTGCTGCTCTACCGACTGAGCTATCCAACCACTGAATTGAAGTTGTAATTATACAATAGTTTTTTTAAAAAAAGTTGAAATTTGCATAAAAATGCAAATCATTCAGCAAAAGCACCAAATTTAAAGATTTTTTGCATTCTTAATGCGGCTAATTCGCGTTTATCGTATTGTTCTAACTCTTCTATAGCTTTTAAGATATAATCACTTAAATTTTTAATCGCATTTTCTTTATCTCTATGAGCTCCACTCATTGGCTCTTCGATAACATCATCTATTAAACCTTGAGTTTTTAAATCATCAGCAGTTACTTTCATCGCCTTAGTAGCAGCTTCACTTTTTGATGGATCATTCCATAAAATAGCAGCACAACCCTCAGGTGAAATCACAGAAAAAACTGAATTTTTCATCATAGCAAGTTTATCAGCTACTCCTATAGCCAAAGCACCACCACTTCCACCTTCACCTATAACTACTGCTATAGTGATTGTTTTAAGGGCGCTTAACTCGTATAAATTTCTAGCTATAGCCTCACTTTGACCACGCTCTTCAGCACCCACTCCTGGGTAAGCACCTGGAGTATCCACTAAAAATAACACCGGTATGTCAAATTTTTCAGCCATTTTTGCTACTCTTAGAGCTTTTCTATAACCTTCAGGATGAGGCATACCAAAATTTCTATGAAGTTTATCTTTAGTACCTCTACCTTTTTGCTCACCTATAACAATAATTTTTTTCCCACCTATATAACCTGCATAACACACAATAGCAGGATCATCTCTAAAAGCACGATCACCATGAATTTCATAAGCATCACTTAGTATAGCTTGAATATAATCAAGCGCATAAGGACGATCAGGATGTCTTGCAAGCTGTAAGCGTTGGTAATCGCTTAAATTTTTATAAACTTTTTGAGTTTCTTTTTCAAGGTTTTTTTCTAAAATTTTTACTGCTTCATCATCACCTTTGATTTTAGCATTTGCTAAATCTTCATCAATTTGCTGAATATTTTTTTCAAAATCTAAATAAGAAGCCATATTAATCTACTTTTTTGAAAATCACACAACCATTTGTTCCACCAAAACCAAAAGAATTGCTCATTACAACATTAACTTCGCTTTTTCTTGCAGTATTTGGTATATAGTCAAGATCGCAATTTTCATCTGCTACGATTTGATTGATAGTTGGCGGTATTACACCTTGATCAAGTGCCATTAAAGAAATAACAGCTTCAATAGCACCAGCAGCACCTAAACAATGTCCTGTTTGACCTTTTGTAGAACTAACTAAAGGAATTTGATCTTTGAAAAGTTCTTTAATAGCTGCTGTTTCATTTTTATCATTTACTGGAGTAGAAGTTCCGTGTGCATTAATATAATCTACTTTTGGATTTCCTGCCATTTTTAAGGCTTTTTTCATAGCACGCAATGGCCCTTCTAAAGTAGGTGAAGTGATATGATGTGCATCTGCACTTTCGCCAAAACCTACCAACTCAGCATAAATTTTAGCTCCACGCTTTTTAGCAGCCTCATACTCTTCAAAAACCAAAGCACCAGCACCTTCACCCATCACAAAACCATCTCTTTCTTTATCAAATGGCCTTGAAGCTTTAGCTGGATCATCATTTCTAGTAGAAAGAGCTTTCATAGCAGCAAAGCCACCTATACCTACAGCACAAATAGCTGCTTCAGCTCCCACTACAAGCATTTTATCTGCATTGCCTAAAGCTATGCTTTTATATGCTTCGCCTATAGCATGAGTTCCTGCTGCACAAGCAGTCACGCATGAGATATTTGGTCCTTGTAATCCATGCTCGATTGATATAATTCCACCAAGCATATTAACCAAAGCTGATGGTATGAAAAAAGGAGTTATTTTGCGTGGTCCACGCTGTGCGCAAGTAACGGAATTTTTTTCTATATTTGGTAAACCACCTATACCAGCTGCTGAAACTACACCAAATTCTTCTTTGTTTAAAGTTTCATCAAATTTAGCATCTTCCATAGCTTCTCTTGCTGCTTTAATACCAAGTTGTATAAAACGATCTATTTTTTTAACCTCTTTAGCATCGCAGACACTTAAAGGATCAAAATTTTTTACTTCAGCAGCAATTTGCACTGGAAAATCAGTGGTATCAAAAAGGGTGATTTTATCAACGCCACTTTTGCCATCACAAATTGCTTTAAATGAGCTATCTTTGTCTAAGCCAAGAGCATTGATCATTCCTATACCTGTTACTACAACGCGTTTCAAACCGCACTCCTTATTAAAAATTAAAATTATTTTTGAAGATTTTCTATATAATTAACAACATCTTCAATTTTTACTAGTTTTTCAGCATCACTGTCTGGAATTTCTACATCAAATTTTTCTTCTAAAGCCATAACTAATTCAACAACATCCAAAGAGTCAGCACCCAAATCTTCAATGATTTTAGATTCCATTTTAACTGCATCTTCATCAACACTAAGTTGCTCAACAACTACTTTTTTTACATCATCAAAAATTGCCATTTTTATCTCCTAGTTTAAAAAATTAAAACGCATTTTACAATAAAAAAATAAATTTCTTGTTTAAAAAGTTAAAAATTAAAGATTATTACGAAAAATTTAATTATCTGTGTTTAAATAAAAGCTTAAATTTTAGCAAAGGAAATTTATGCTTTTGGATAAACTTATAAAAGAAAATAAAAAAACTTGGGAGCAATACATCTATCATGAATTTGTAAAAAAACTTCAAAATGGTACTTTAGAAAAAGATACATTTTTGTTTTATCTTAAACAAGATTATATTTTTTTAAATAATTATGCAAAATGCTATGCTTTGCTTGCTTTAAATGCAAATAACGCTAAAGAAATTCAATTTGCTATTAAAAATCAAAACTACACTTTAGAAGGAGAATTAGAACTTCACAGAAGTATTTTAAAACTAGGCATTAATGTAGAAAAACTTGACTATAAAGATGAAAGTTTAACTAATATTGCGTATACAAGATACTTACTAAGTGTGGGACAAAATGGAGATTATTTGGATATGCTGTGTGCTTTGAGTGCTTGTGCTATAGGTTATGCATATATAGGGGAAGAAATTTATAAAGGACTTAGTGAAAAAAGCTTAGAAAATCATCCTTACAAAGAGTGGATTTTAACCTATGCAGGTAAAGAATTTCAAGATGAAATTAAAGAATTTAAAGACTTTTTTAATTCTTATGCAAATAGCATTAGTGAAGAAAAATTTAAAAAATTAAACGAAATTTTTTATACTACTATAAGACTTGAAACGGCCTTTTGGCAACACTCTTTAGAGCAAAAAATGGAAATTTAATCATCATAAAGATGATTAAATTATCAATTTAGTAATATTAATCCCAAAAAAAGCGATCAAATACGCACATAAAGACGTAAATATAAAAAGATACCATGCATATTTTTTATTTCCCGCTTCTTTAGCAAAAACTATAGTTGCTGCAAAACAAGGATTATAAATCATAACAAAAAGTATAAAAGCAACTGCTGTGCTAAAAGGGATGTTTTCTTTTATAGCCTCTTGTAAATTTAAACTTGTCTCATCAACTTCATCGCCTAAAGAATAAAGCACACCCATAGTGGAAATCATCACTTCTTTAGCCGCTAAACCACTTACCAAAGATACACTAAGTTTCCAATCAAAGCCAAGTGGTGCAAAAATAGGCTCTATTGCTTTGCCAAATTGTCCAAGATAACTATTTTCTATCTGAAGCTCTTGAGTTAAAGCATCTTGAGTATTATTTTCTTGTGCAGGAAAATTACTCGCAAACCAAATAAGCAAAGAAGCTATCAAAATAAATGTTCCTGCTTTTTTTAAATACATTTTGGCTTTGTTAAACACCATAAACCATACCAAATTCCAATTTGGCATTCTATATTTTGGCATTTCCATTACAAAAGGTTCATCTTGTCCTCTAAAAGCGCTCATTCTTAAAATCTTAGCTGCAATCAAACCCAAAAACGCACCCAAAAGATAAATCCCAAAAAGATAATTTCCCGCCACATCAGCAGGAAAAAACACTCCAACAAAAAGCACATATACAGGAAGTCTTGCACCACAACTCATAAAATTAATAATAAAAAGAGTTAATAATCTATCTTTTTTATTTTTTAAAGTTCTTGTAGCCATAAATGCAGGTACTGAGCAACCAAAACCCGTGATTAAAGGGATGAAACTTTTACCATGTAAGCCAAATTTGTATAAAATTCCATCTAATAAAAATGCGACCCTAGCCATATATCCAGTTGTTTCAAGCAAAGCTATGCCAAAAAATAAAATCATAATATTTGGTAAAAAAGTTATAACCGCACCAACCCCACCTAAAACACCATCAGCTAAGGCTGAAGCGATAAATTCATTGCTAATATTATTTTTTACTATATCACCTAAATTAGCAAAAAGCATTTCTATATAATCCATAGGGATTTGACCTAAAGCAAAGGTTAGTTGAAATAAAGCCCACATAAAAAACAAAAATATAGGAATTCCTAAAAATTTATTAATTAAAATAGAATCTATTTCTTTGGTATGATTTTTATACTTAACACTCTTGCTTAAAACCTTAACACATATACCATTTGCAAAAGCAATTAGCTCTTCTTTAAAAATACTTTCCATATCTTTGCTATGATATGCCATATAAATTTTTTCTAAAGCTTCATCAAGTATTTTTCTCAAAGCGTGCGAAATGACTATATTAGCTTCATTTTTAAGCAAAGCTATCGCTAAATCTTTTGTAGAAAAATCTAAATAAGTAATTTCATTTTGATTTAAAAATTCACTTATTTTTGCAAGTTCTTCTTCTATAATATCACTATAAACACGCTCTTTGGCTTCAAATTTAGCTCCATGGGTTGAAATGATTAAATCCAAAAGTGCATTTAGATTTTCTTTAGTTTTAGCGCACACGCCAAGACAAGGTGTATTTAGAAGTTGGGATAAAATTTTAAAATCTATACTAAAACCTTCATTTTTAGCTTCATCTTGCATATTTAAAGCCATAATCATTTTGATTTTAGCTTCTATTAAAGATGCACTCAAAATCAAATTACGCTCTAAATTTGTAGAATCAAGCACATTTACTACAAGATCAAATTTACCCTTTTTTAAAAAATCTTTTGTAATTTTTTCTTCTTCGCTATAACCATCTAATGCATAAGTTCCTGGTAAATCTACAAATTTAAACTCATAATTTTTATAAACTAATCTAGCCTCAGCCTTTTCAACTGTAACACCGCTAAAATTTCCAACTTTCATATTAGCCTTGCAAAGTGCGTTAATTAATAAACTTTTACCAACATTTGGCTGACCTACTAAAGCAACGATGATTTCTTTCATTAAAACTCTTTTGAAATTTGTATTATTTTTGCTTCACTTGAGCGTAAAATCACGCAAGTTGTATCAAGTTCTACCATAATAGTAGAATTTGCTATAGAAGAGCGAATTTTTTTAACTTTTTTGTTTTTTGCAAAACCAAAACTAAAAAGTCTTGCTTGGAGTTGTTTATCTGCTTCAAAGCCTACTATAAAGGCTTCTTCATTGTCTTTTAATGTATCTAAAGTCATGTTTTTCCTTACAAAAACTAAGATAAGACATTATATAAAAAATTCAATTATTTATTTTTTAAAATAATAAGCAATCTCATTTTTTGAGATTGCTAGAAATCAAAATCATTTAGATTTTCTAAATTTTGAAGCTTTTTGACTAATTCCTCAGCCTTTTCTAAAGAAAGTGCTATGCTAGCATTAGAAAGAAATTTATCTTTTAATTCATCAAAACTTAAAGGATTATCAAAATTTCCTTTATTTATAAACACATCTTTTTTAATTACCCTTCCATCATTTAAAACAGCTTCTAAATGTCCTGGAAAGTATTTAGGGAAACCGCTAGATTTTTTCTTCTCATAGCTAATTTTTTTAGCAAATTCTATTAGCTCAGCTCTATTTAAATTTTCATAAGATTTTAAAGTAATTTTGCCATCAAAAAACGCTAAAGCCATTAAAAAAGGCATGGAAAATTTGGCCGCATAAGCACTTTGTGGAGTGTATTTTGCTTCTATTGGATCACAAATAAATGAAATTGGCACTTCATCTACAAAGCAATGCAAACTTTTGATATCTTGTGCTTTTAAGCCATCATTTCTTAAACTCATAGCACAATCAATAAGCCCATGTGCAAAATGACAACTTGGATAAGGTTTTAACGAAACTTGCATTACTTGCCAAATTTCATTCAACCCCTTACAAAGTTCATTTTTATCACATTCATCTTCTAAGCCAAAAGTTCTAAAGACATTATCCCTTCCTTCAAATATACTCAAAGGACCGCTCATATTAGCTTTTGCGAAATTTGCTACCAAAATTCCATTTTTCAAAGCATTAGCTATGTGTAAAACTTTAGAATTAGAACCATTAGATAAAAACTCATTTACCCCACTTGCAAAACTTCCTGCTAAACCTAGCGCATTGATGATTTGTTCTTTGTTTAAATCAAGCAAAACACAACTTGCAGCCACACTACCAAAAATTCCTGCTATAGCTGTAGTATGAAAGCCACATTTGTGGAAACTTCCTTTACTTGCTATACCCACTCTAGCAGCAATTTCCCAACCAATAATAAAGGCTTTTAAAACTTTCTTTCCATCTTTACTTACACTAAATCCATAAGTTAAACAAAGCGGGGTTAAAATAGCACTAGCGTGCAAAATAGCTTCAGTATGAGTATCATCAAAATCAAGGGCATGCGCTGCAATAGCATTTACCATCGCGGTATAAATCACATCAAGCTTTTTATCCCCACTCCAAATTTTTTCACTAGGATTTACGCTTAAAGCTTCAAAAGCCTTAGTTGCATTTAAAACACAAGCTTCATTTTTAGCAGCTAGGGCTGTTCCTAGTGCATCAAGCATAAGCTCTTTTGCTCTTTGTTTTACTTCACTAGGAATAGCTTCATAATCTAAATTTACGATAAATTCGGCTAGTTTTTCACTTAAATACATTTTTTCCTACTTTAGAATTGGTGCATTAGCGATTTTTTCTAAGAACTCATCAACTAATTTTGGCGCATAACCTACATAAGTTGTAGCATCCATTAAAACATCAATGTCTTTTTCACTTAAAACCTTACTTACACGCTCATCTTCAAGTAAAACAACTTTAAAAGTTTTATGATTTTCTATACCTCTCATAGCATTTTCATAAACAATTTCATGTGCATGTTGCTTACCATAATGATCACTCAATGCAAACATCACGCGTTCTGCCAATACAAAGCCATTAAGCGTATCAAGATTTTTTAACATTTTGTCTTTTTTAATTTCTAAATCATCAAAGACAAATTTCATATTTGCTAATACTACTGAAAGCATTAAAAATGCTTCTGGTAAAAGCTTCCATTCCATTTTCCAAACTTGACCATCTCTTTCATGCTCATGTCTTTCTATATCACTTAAAATTGCAATATTAGCTCTTAGGGCATTACTTACAGTCACTGCGTTTTCACTTACTGCAGGATTTCTTTTATGAGGCATAGTAGAGCTTCCTACTTGACCTTTTCCAAAAGGCTCAGCAATTTCATCGATTTCATTATGAGCTAAAATTAAAAGTTGATGTGCTATTTTGTTAAAGGTTGCGTTGATATTACCTAAAACATAACCAAGCTCAATAAAACGATCTCTTGCTGGTTGCCATGAGATGTCAGGAACCTCTAAACCTAAACTTTCTAAAGTAAGTTTTTCTACTTCATTAGCCTTGTCACTTAAGCTTGCTTTAGTTCCCACTGCACCTACGATTAATCCTACATATAATCTTTTTTCAAGTTCGATAATTCTTTCATAGTGACGATTAAGCTCACTTAGCCAAATTGCAACTTTGTGTCCAAAAGTTATAGGTAAAGCTTGTAAAGCTAAAGTTCTTCCCATCATTGCAGTGTTCTTATGCTCTTTTGCGATTTTTGCTAAATTTTTAGCTATATCTTTTAAATCTTGTTTGATTAAAGCCATAGCTTCTTTAAATTGTAAAACTATGCCTGTGTCAATGATATCTTGTGTTGTTACACCAAAATGCACATATTCACCAAGACCATTTTCGCAAGCTTTTTCCAAACCTCTAACAGTAGGCACTAAAGGGTGTTTAGTCTTTTTAAATTCAGCAAAAATAAAATCCATATCCATAAATTTATAATGAGCTTTTTTAGCTATTTCTGTAGCTGCTTCATTAGGGATAATGCCAAGTTTTGCTTGAGCTTTTGCCAGGGCAGCTTCTACATCAAGCCATTTTTGAATCCTATTTTCCTCGCTAAAAATAGCTCTCATTGCAGGAGTGCTCCAAGAATCTTGAAGCAACCTCATATCAAATACACTCACACCCATGTTTTATCCTTTAA
Source organism: Campylobacter lari (assembly GCF_004357905.1). NCBI lineage: Bacteria > Pseudomonadati > Campylobacterota > Epsilonproteobacteria > Campylobacterales > Campylobacteraceae > Campylobacter > Campylobacter lari. The sequence goes on from NZ_SMTT01000006.1 coordinate 17,533, forward strand.
AATTTATTTTTTCAAATGATTGTTTTAAGTCAGCAATCAAATCCTTACTATCTTCAAGACCTATATGAAATCTCACAAAAGGCCCTCTAGCACTCCAATCTGTTGCTGTTCTTGGCGGAGTAGTAACAGTAGCTAAACTCTCATATCCACCCCAGCTTGCACCGATTGAAAAATACTCTAAATTATCTACAAATTTAACGGCTTGTTCTTTAGAAATGCCATCTGCAAATTCAATCGTTACCATACCATTAGCGCCTTTATGATCACGCATAAAAACTTCATGGTTTGGATGAGTTTTTAATTTTGGATAAAAAATTGTTTTAACTTCTTTTCTACTTTGTAAAAACTCTACTACCTCATCTGCACTTTTTTCATGAGCCCTCATTCTTACATCTAAAGTTCTCATACCACGAAGCACTAAATAAGCATCATCAGGACTTGTAGTAAATCCTAAAGCTTCTGGTAATTTGTCAAAATTTTTCCATTCTTTTTCATTAATCACTACTATACCCATAGTAACATCTGAATGCCCACTTAGATATTTAGTCGCTGCAATTACTGAAATATCTGCTCCAAGCTCAAGCGGGTTTAAAAAATACCCACTTGAATAAGTATTATCAATCGCTACTGGTATGTTATGTTTGTGCGCAATTTCGCAAAGTTTTGGTAAGTCTATGATTTCATAAAGTATAGAACCTGGACTTTCACAAAGGATTAATTTTGTATTTGGTTTGATTTTTTCCTCTACATCAGAAGCATCAGCTTTTAGAAAGTCAATTTCTACGCCCATTTTAGTTAAAAATAAATCACAAATTGTTCTAACAGGTCCATAAATAGCATCAGTGATTAAAAAATGAGCATCTTTACTAGCATAATTTAAAAGCACCATAGCTAATGCTGCAAGCCCTGTTGGGAAAAGTTGTGCTCTATAACCACCCTCAAGCTCACAAATAAGTTTTTCAAGTTCAAAATTTGTAGCTGTTCCTCTAGCACCATAACTTAAAACACGCTCATTTTTTCTTAGCTCGCGGTATTTTTGCCAAGTAGCATGATCTTTAAAAAGTATGGTTGATGCACGCATTAAGGTTGGATTAACTGATCTTGCTTCAGCGTTTTGATCGCCTCTTCCTAGGTGGATTAATTTAGTTTTATTATTCATTTTAAGTCCTTTTTACAAATAAACATAAGTCATAATCACATTAACAATAGCAGCTACAAGCATAGGAATAGCTGTTCTTTTTACAACTTGCAATGGATTTACTTTAGCCATAGCTGAAATTGCCAAAATAGCTGGTGCAATAGGTGAAACACATCTACCAAAACCTGTCATGATTTGGATAGGTGCTATCATAGTTATAGTTTCAACTCCAAAAGATTTTGCTATATTTGGAATGAGTGGTGCAAAAGAAAAAAATGCTGCATTTCCTGAACCCATTAAAAATGCGCACACAGCAAGTAAAATAGAAACTGCTATGATGATAGCAAGCACTCCAAAACCTGCATCTTTTGCAAAGTCTATTAAAGTATCTACAAAACCAACCGATAAAAGGCCACTTGCAAAAACTTGGCCACAAACGATCAAAGAAACCGTGATTACAAACAAATGTCCCATACCTTTGAAAAATACCATGATAGAATTTAAAGTATCAATTAAACTTTTATAACGAATGATTTCAAAAATAATTGCTATAAAAGTTGAAATCATCATAGCAACCGGTACATTCATTCTAATTGCAGTAGATGAAGCTGCTTTAACTTCTTCCATGGTAGTAAATCCCGTTAACACCATAATGCTATCTAAAACACTACTAAAGCCCAAAATTAACACTAAAGGTATAATAGGTAAAATCGCATAAATTCTAGGTGGTTTTTTAAGCTCTTCACTTTTGCCATCATGTTCTGCTAATTCTTTTTCAACATCATCACGGTTAAATGTGAAATTTTCTTTTTTATCAAAATATTTTGAGCAAAAATAAATCGCAATACCCACTGCTATAATAATAGGCACAGTTGTAGGAAGCTGATAATGCACAAAATATACCGCAGGATCAATTTCAGCTGTTTTTGCAGCTAAAATTACATTACCACTTCCTGGACCATGGTCAATGTATTGACAAATAGCAATAATCGAAAGCGCAGAAAGCTTAGAAACACCTGAACGCACTAAAATAGGGTACATTGTAACCATAAGCAAAAGTGCTAAACCTGCATGTGAAGGTATAAAAAGCACTAAAAACTGGATCACAAAATATGAAACCAACAATAAAACATAAGGTGATTTCACAGCTTTTAAAGGTCTTTCAAATACTTTAAATAAAGCATAACTTGCACCTACATGATCCATATAAGCAGAAAATCCTGCTATACACATTAAAGTAAGTCCAAGACCTGCTAGAGTACTTGACATTTTAGTATTTACTACTTGAAAAATATCAAAAAGACCTAAATGTAAAGATTGTTTTTCATTAATAATTGGAGAAAGTCCAAAAATTCCTGCTAAAGCTAACAAGAATAAACCACTTAAAAGCAACGCCATGTGGGCGTTGATTTTTTTATAGAGCATAAAAACAAGTAAAAATACAGAACATCCCGCAAAAAATAAACCCAACATGCTCTATCCTTTATGAGCAATAACCTCTATCTCCACTTTTGCTCCTTTAGGAAGATCTTTTACCGCAAAAGCACTTCTTGCAGGATATGGAGCTGCGAAAAATTCAGAATAAACCTCATTGAAAGCCAAAAAATCATCAATATTTGCCAAAAAGCAAGTCGTTTTAACTACATTATTAAAATAAAGATTATTTTCTTCTAATATAGCCTTGATATTTAACAATGATTGTCTTGTTTGTTCTTTTACATCTTCACTTTCTATGTTTCCACTTTGTGGATTAATAGGAAGTTGTCCTGAAATAAATAACAAACCATTAGCTTCTCTATAAGCTGAATATGGTCCTATAGCCTTTGGATAATTTGCCATGTATACTCCTTGTGTTTAAATGAAATCATAATATAATATTATCATCATAATAATAAATTGTCAATATTTTTTTATCATAATAATAATTTTTTTTATTGTTGTAAATATTAACAACTTTGATGAAAATATTTTGTAAAATAACAAAAAACAACAAAAAGGTCTAGATCATGGATGAACAACAAAAAGAATTATTTATCAAACTCACTCAATTTTTAGGGCAAGTTCTTGGAGATCAGTATGAAATAGTTTTTCATGTGATTTCACCTGAGGGTTCATATATAGCAGCCATTGCAAATAATCATATTAGCGGAAGGACAATCAATTCTCCATTAACCTCTTTTGCGAGTGAGCTTGTACAAGAAAAAGAGTATTTAAATAAAGATTTTTTATGTGATTACAAAGCAAAGGTTGGAAAGTCTAAGATCGTTACCGGATCAACCTTTTTTATAAAAAACCAAAATAAAATTGTAGGAATTTTATGTATAAATCACGACACCACAGAACTTAGAAATGCTATTAGTAAAATCATAGAACTAGAAAAAATTAATGATTTTAGTGATTTATTAGATATTCACAATCAAAACAATGTAAATTTACACAATGTGAGTAATATAGAAACACTTAGTCATTCTATAGAAGATATTCTAGCTGAAAACATAGACTTAAAATATTTAAATTCAGGATATAGCTTAAGCACTGAACAAAAAGATGAGATTATTAAAAAGCTTCATTCAAAGGGAATTTTTAATATAAAAGGAAGTATACCTATAGTTGCTAAGTCACTTAATATATCAGAACCTAGCGTCTACAGATATTTGCAAAAATTTAAAAATAGCCTTTAATAGCTAAAAACTATTTGCGATATAAAATAAGCACTCACAACAGCACCAATGATTAAAGCAAAACCTGGTCTTAAATAAGAGTGATTGATCACAAATTTTCCTATTTTTGTTGTGCCTGTTCTATCAAAAGCCACACAAGCTATTTGATTAGCTCCTGGAACTATAAAATCTCCACTCACGCAAGGATAAAGCACGATAAGAATTTGAGGAGGAATTCCCAAACTCACACCCAAGGGCATCAAAGCAGCTACTGTTGCAGCTGGAGAAAAAATCACCATAGAAAAGGCAAATAAAGCCACGCCAAATAAATATGGATAATCTTCTACAATATGTGATAAAGAATCACTAAATAAAGGCTTGTAAGCTTCAAAAAATGTCCCTGTCATCCAAGCTATACCAAAAACCCCTACAACGCCTATAAGTCCTGATTTAAATACAGAAGCTTCACCAAGTTTATTAGCAGGAACTTTAGCAAAAAGCATAATTAAACAAGCTGTTGCAAGCATGATCATTTGAATTAAATTTGGGGTAGAAAGTCTTTCTATTTTACCATTTGCAAGCTCATAGTGAGGTAACAAATTTGTAAAAGTCCCAAAGAAAATAATGGTTAAAATCCCCAAAGCAAATATTAATAAAGCTCTTTTTACTTTAGGATCTGTTTCTTGTTTATCTTCTTGTTTATCTTGAGTTAAAAACTGATATTCCCCTGCTCTTACTCTTCTTTGAAATTCCTCATCTTGCTCAAGCTCTTTTCCTCTTTTAAAAACGCTCAAACAAGCACATATAACACCAATTAAAAATGCTGGCATTACCACAGCTAATATTTGAACAAGTCCTACACCGCTAATGGCTAAAATGGCTACCATACCTGCAGTGGCTGCACTCATAGGAGAAGCTACCACTGCAATACCTGCTGCTATAACTGAAACTGAAAGTGGTCTTTCAGGACGAATTTTAGCTTGAGCAGCTACTTCAGCAATCACTGGATAAATAGAAAAAGCTACATAAGTAGTACCACAAAATATTGTAAATGTGGATGTGATTAATGGGCCCATAAAAACAATAGCTTGAGGTTTTTTCTTTAATGCTTTTTCAGCTATTTTTACTAGCAAATCAAGCCCGCCTGCGCTTTGCAAAACACTCACGCAAGTAATCACAGCAAGTATAATAAACACAACACTCACAGGAAGTGAAGCTGGTTGCATACCAAAAACCAACACCAAAATACACATACCAAACCCACCTGCAACCCCAAGTCCTATACCACCATATCTACCACCTATGGCTATCATAGAAAAAATAATAAAAAGTTGAAGTATAAAAATAATATCCATCTAATCTTCGCCCTTATTGTTTATTTTTTACATTTATCCAACAATTCTTTTGCATGTTCAATTTGCTCTAATACAACTTTAGTTCCTGTACCGCCATAAGAAAGTCTTGCGTCTATACAAGTTTCTAAAGCAATTGCTTCATAAATATCTTCTTGGATATTTTCATTAAATTGATGGAATTCTTCCATGCTAAGCTCTTCAAGCATTTTTCCGTGTTTAATACAATAATTCACAGTACCACCAACTATACTATGAGCTTCTCTAAATGGTATATTTTTTCTTACTAAATAATCAGCCATATCTGTGGCATTTGAAAATCCTTTTGCAGCTGCTGCTCTTGTATTATTAGTATTTACTTGCATTTTTTCTATCATAGGAGTTATAATTTTTAAACTTGCCATTAAAGTATCCATAGAATCATAAACTTGAGCCTTATCTTCACTCATATCAGTATTATAAGCTAATGGAATACCTTTCATAATAGTTAGCATTGCCATAACATTACCATACATTCTACCTGTCTTACCACGCATTTTTTCGGCTACATCAGGATTTTTCTTTTGAGGCATTATGCTTGAACCTGTACAAAAATCATCACTTAATTCTATAAATTTAAAATCTTGACTTGAAAAAAGTATAAGCTCTTCACAAAAACGACTAAGGTGCATGAAACACATTGCAGCAATAGCAGTAAATTCAACCATGTGGTCTCTATCACTTACACTATCAATGCTATTTTCTGTTGGTTTAGTAAAGCCTAGTTCTTTGGCACAAAAATGTCTGTCTATATTAAATGTAGTTCCACCAAGTGCAGCTGCTCCTAAAGGACACTCATTCATTCTTTTATATAAATCCTCAAAACGAGAATAATCCCTACTTAACATCCAAAAATATGCCATAATCCAATGTGAAAAAAGCACTGGCTGGCCCGTTTGCAAATGCGTATAACCTGGCATAATAGCTTTGATATTTTTTTGAGCTTGATGGACGATTTCTTCTTGCAAAGTAGTAATTTGAGTTAATACTTCTTTAATAACTGCTCTCATATGAATTTTTGAATCAAGAGTAGTTTGGTCATTTCTACTTCTTGCGGTGTGAAGTTTTCCACCTACTGGACCTACGATTTGTGTCATTCTTTTTTCTACAGCCATATGAATATCCTCATCAGCTATATCAAAAACAAAGGTTCCATTTTGAATTTCTTCTCTAACTTGTTCTAAGCCCTTAATGATAGTTTTTGCTTCATCTTCTTTTATAATACCTTGTTTTGCAAGCATGGTGCAGTGAATTATACTACCTTGTATATCAAAAGGAGCAAGTCTTGGCTCAACTGGTAGTGAAGCAGTATATTCTTCAACTAATTTATTTGTAGGTAAATCAAAACGCCCACCCCATAATTTTTCTGCTTTGTTAGACATTTGTTATCCTTTCATTAAAAAATTAGGGGTAATTTTATTTGAATTTATTTTAATTTAGCTTAAAATTTTTATTTCTATAATAAAAAATTTTAAAAATTTATAATTTAATAATAGAATTTTTTGATAATTTTAAATAAATAAAATATATTTTTAATATATTATAAATTTTTAACTATTTTTTGAAAATTTTTAATACACTAAAAGCTATTTTTTTAAGAAAACTTTTTTTAGAATGCTTTGTTAAAAACTCTACTATATCTCTATGCCCAAACATCAACGCGAAAGTAAAAGGTGTCATACCAAGACCATTGTTTTCATCAATATTTGCTCCATGTTCTACCAAAAGCTTACACATAGGTAAATATCCTTTAAAACACACCCCTGCTAATGGAGTTTGTCCTCTATCATTTTTCTCATCTACCCTAGCATTATTTTCTAGTAAAAACTTAGCACATTCATAAGCATTATGATAACTTGCAAGCATTAAAAGACTATCGCCTTTATGATTTTTTAAATTCACACTCAAACCCGCTTCTATCATAGTCTTTAAATTTTGTAAATCATTTTGTCTTGCGTAATCAAAAGCCATAGTGCAAAGCTCTTGAATTCTTTTTTCTTCTTCATTATTAAACATATTTTTCCTTTATAATCTTTAGTTTGCCACTTTTAAAGTGGCAAGTAAAAATTACATTTTCAAAGCTTTTTTAACGCCATTTGCATATTCACTTGAAATTTTTTCAAAATGACTTAATGCTCTAGCAATAATTTTTTCATCAACCCCACTCATAGAAGCAGCGATATTTTTAAATAATTGCTCTTTTTGATCTTGATTCATTATATCAAACAAGGCTCTTGGTTGGGTGTAAAAATCATTATCAAGTGGAGCATATCTTTGCGCATTACCTTCAAGTGCTAAGTCAGGCTCTAGGTAATTTTTATCTTCTTTTGGACTATCATCATAACTATTTGGTTCATAATAAGCAAGACCATTTTTATAAGTGTCAAAATTCATAGCACCTGCTACATTATAAGTATTTACTTCACTTTTTGCACGATTAACTGGTAATAAATGATAATTTGTCCCTATGCGGTATCTGTGTGCGTCAGGATAAGAAAAAATTCTAGCTTGCAGCATTTTATCAGGACTAAAACTAATACCAGGAACAATATTGCTTGGACTAAATGCAGCTTGTTCTACTTCATTAAAGTAATTTTGTACATTTTTATTAAGTACTAATTCGCCTACTTCAATTAAAGGCACAATACTATGTGGCCAAACTTTAGTTAAATCAAAAGGATTAAAACCTAATTTTTCTGCTTCATCTTCTTTTAAAGCTTGAATTTGGAAAGTCCATTTTGGAAAATCTCCTTTTTCAATGGCTTCATATAAATCTCTTTGATGACTTTCTCTATCATTTGCTATTAAATTTGCCGCTTCTTCGTTGGTTAAATTTTTAATACCTTGCCTTGTTTTAAAATGAAATTTCACCCAAAATCTTTCGTTTTTATCATTAATCAAACTATAAGTGTGACTTCCAAAACCATGCATATGACGATAGCTTGCAGGAATACCTCTATCACTCATTAAAATAGTAACTTGATGTAAGCTTTCAGGACAAAGACTCCAAAAATCCCATGCAGCATTATTGCTTCTTAAATGATTTCTTGGATCTCTTTTTTGAGTGTGGATAAAATCAGGAAATTTATATGCATCTCTTATAAAAAATGTCGGAGTATTATTACCTACTAAATCCCAATTTCCTTCTTTAGTATAAAATTTAATAGCAAAACCTCTTACATCTCTTTCTGCATCAGCTGCACCTGCTTCGCCTGCAACGGTTGAAAATCTTATAAATAAAGGTGTATTTTCTCCAAGCTGTAAAACTTTTGCCTTGGTGTATTGAGAAATATCTTTAGTGATTTTAAGCTCCCCATAAGCACCGCTCCCTTTTGCATGAACAGTTCTTTCTGGAATTCTTTCTCTATTTTGATGGGCAAGTTTTTCTAACAAAATATAATCTTGCATTAAAAGTGGACCCTTAGCACCTGCGCTTAATGAATTTTGATTATCGGCTATGATATTTCCGAAATCATTGGTTAGTTTTTTCATCTTTTCTCCTTTTTATAAATAATAATTTTTATTATTTGATAAATTATATCCCTATATTATTAAAATAAAATTAAACAATAAAAATTATTATTTTTGAAAAAATAATCTTTTTTTAAGCATAATTATTTTTATTTTGTATTAAAATTGTTGAAAAATAAGAATAAGTACTCTTATTTTAAATATTTTTACTACAAAATTAATAAAACAAGGAGAGTTTAATGGATAAAGAAACAAGAACTTACTATATTAAATTAGTGAAATTTCTTGCTGATGCTTTGGGAAGAAATTATGAAATAGTTTTGCATGATGTAAGTGAAGATGGTACTAATATAGCAGAAATAGCTAATAATCATATTAGCAAAAGAACTATAAATTCACCTCTAACAGGCTTTGCTATTGAAATGATTAAAAACAAAATCTATTTAGAGCGTGATTATATAACACATTATAAAACTTCAGCTAAAAGCTCACAAGTAATGTCAGGCTCTACTTTTTTTATTAAAAAAGATGAAAAACTTGAAGGTTTGCTTTGTATTAATCATGATACTTCAGCATTTAAAAAAATCTCTGATGAAATTTTAAATCTTGGAAATATTTATGATAATTCTTATGAAAGTCCTGAACAAGAAAATAAAGAATACATAAAACTTGATTTAGAAGAAATCGTTGAAGATATTACGGGGATAGATATTGAAAGTTTTAAAAATAAAAGTTTAAAACCAAAGGAAAAACAAAAAATGATAGCTAGCTTATATGAAAAAGGCATATTTAATGTAAAAGGTGTTATTCCTAAAGTTGCGGAGCTTTTAAATATTTCAGAACCTAGTGTTTATAGACATTTACAAAAGATTAAATAATCATAATTTAAAAAAAATATAATTTTTGATACAATAACATTTTAAAATTTTATAAAAGGAAAAATATGGCTGATGATATGATGGATGAACAAGGTGAATCAAAGAAAAAAGGCGGGAATACTTTAGTAATCATTATCGTTGTATTTTTATTTGTATTTTTACTTGTTATTGTAGGAGCAATTGCTTATCTAATGTTTAGTGGTGGCTCTGAAGAAAATCCTACCCCGCAAACTGAAGAAAGCGCACAAGTTGCACAAGCTCCTAAAAAAACAAATGCAGTAGCAGCTAGAGGGAGTGATTATGCAAATATTGGCGTGATGTATCCTTTAGCACCTTTTACGCTAAATTTATTAAGTGATGGTGGATCAAGATATGTAAAATGTACCATTCAACTTGAACAAAATGTTGAAACCTTAACTCCTGAACTTGATAAAAAAGTTGCTATTATTAGAGATATTATCATTAGAACTTTAACATCAAAAACCTTTGAAGAAGTAAGCACTACAAAGGGTAAAGAAAGATTAAAAGATGAATTAACCGGTAAGATCAATGAAGTTTTAACTGATGGTTTTATCAAAAATATTTATTTTACCGACTTTGTAGTATCTTAATGATAGGCTGTGACATAGTCGTATGCTCTCGCATAGAAAAAATTTATGAAAGACATAAAATGCTTTTCTTGGATAAATTTTTGTCCAAGAAAGAGCAAAGTTATATAAAAAATACCAACACTCTAGCCGGATTTTGGGCTATTAAAGAAGCTGCCTCTAAGGCTTTGGGGGTTGGAATTTCTAAAGAATGTTCTTTTTTTGACATCATCATCTCTAAGGATGATAAAAATGCTCCACACATTAGTTTTTCTCAAAAAGTCATGCAAGAATTCAAAATTAAATCAGCAAGTGTAAGCGTAGCGCATGATGGGGGTTTTGCTATAGCAGTAGTAGCTATAGAAACTAAGCAAGGTTAAAACCTTGCTTACATATAAAGCCCGCCATTGACTTTTAAAATTTCTCCTGTGATATAAGAAGAATGATCACTTAATAAAAACGCCACAGCTTGAGCTACCTCGCTTGTATCTGCAAAACGCTTTAAAGGGATATTGTTAATATAATTTTGTTTAATCTCATCACTTAAAACTTCAGTCATATCACTTTTTATAAAACCTGGAGTAATACAGTTATATCTTATATTTCTTGCTGCGCCTTCTTTAGCAAAAGATTTTGTTAGAGCTATCATACCGCCTTTACTAGCACTATAATTAGTTTGGCCTGCATTTCCCATTTCTCCAACTATAGAAGCGATATTTACAACCGCACCAAAACGCTTTTTACTCATAGTTTTTAATGCCTCTCTACAACCTAAAAAACTTGAATTTAGATTAGCATTAATCACTGAAGAAAAATCATCCATACTCATTCTAAGTGCTAATTTATCATTAGTAATACCTGCATTATTAACTAAATAACTAAGCTCACCATCACTTTCTACTATAGTTGCAATAGCGCTTGTAAATTCTTCTTCAACACTTGCATCAAATTTAATCACAGCCGCACAACCACCACTTTTTTCTATCTCTTCTTTTAGTGCATCAGCAAGTTCAGGCTTACTTCTATAATTAATCCAAACTTTTAAGCCATAACTTGCTAATTCTTTGGCTATTGCTGCACCTATACCTTTACTTGCACCTGTTATTAAAACATTTTTTCCACTAAATTTCATTGTTCTCCTTTAAATTAAAATAAAGCCTCATCCATTTCTTTTGGGATAGATAAGTTTAAAATTTTAAGCACACTTGGTGCTATATTACTAAGCCCCATGCCTTCTTTAAGCTTTTCTAATCCTTTAGCTTCGACAAAAGCAAAAACATCAAAGGTTGTGTGATTAGTGAGCATATTTTCTTTTTCATCCCTCATCGCTTCACAGTTTCCATGATCTGAAGTAATAATAAAAGCATAATCATGCTCTCTTGCTTTAGCAATAACCCTACCCAAACACTCATCTACACATTCAACCGCACTAATCGCAGCTTCAAAATCACCCGTATGTCCTACCATATCACCATTTGCAAAATTTACTACGATAAAATCCATACCACTTTCTATACCCTTAAGCACCTCATCTGTGACTTCTTTAGCACTCATTTGAGGTTTTTCATCGTATGTTTTTACTTTAGGACTTGGAATTAAAATTCTTGTTTCATTGCATTCTAATTCTTCTTTTCCCCCATTAAAGAAAAAGGTTACATGAGCGTATTTTTCTGTTTCAGCTGTGTGAAGTTGGCTTAAATTTGCATTAGCTATCACAGAAGCTAAAGTATTATTTAACTCTTCTTTTTCAAACATCACAGGTAGTTTAAAACTCTCATCATACAAACTCATAGTAATAGCATTTTTTATAAGCACTTCTTTTGGAAATTCATTAAAACTTTCTTGGGTTAAAGAAGCGACTAATTGACGCATTCTATCATTTCTAAAATTGATAAAAATCACACCATCTTCAGCCTTAATTCCATCAAAGTTTTGACTAATAACTGGGGTTAAAAACTCATCCGTGATATTTTTATCATAGCTTTTTTGTATAAATTGCACAAAATCATCACACTTTGGTGCCTTAGCAAATAAAGCATCATAATAAGACTTAATCCTATCATAGCGCTTATCTCTATCCATAGCATAAAATCTTCCCGATAAAGAAGCAAAATTAACCCCTTCTTTTTCGCAAAATTCCTGTAAAGATTTTATAAATTCTAAACCTGAATTTGGAGGACAATCTCTACCATCACTAATTGCATGCGCAAAAACTTCTTTATTTTCTTGCTTACAAATTTTTAAAAGTGTATTAAAATGTGTATGCATAGAATGCACCCCACCATCACTATAAAGCCCTATAATATGCACTCTTTTGCATTTTTGCAATAAATCTTTTAAAGCCTTATTATCTTTTAAAGTATCATTTTCTATGGCTTTATTTATCTTGACTAAATTTTGATAGATTATGCGTCCGCTACCTATACACATATGCCCTACTTCGCTATTACCCATTTGACCTTCAGGTAGGCCAACTGCCAAGCCACTTGTTTTTATCAAAACATTAGGGGTATTTTCAAAAAGCTTATCATAAGTTGGCTTTTTAGCATGAAAAAAAGCATTATAGTTTGAATTTGTATTATGTCCTATACCATCTGTGATTATCAAAATACATTTTTGACTCATTTTTTACTCTTTTTTATAATTTATTTATGTGATTTTACTAAAATTATGCTTTTAAAAAACAAATACAAGGTTAAAATTTTGCTTTATCTTACAGAATATACAAATTATATGTTTTTTTCTTATATTAGCGTGCGTGCTGGTTTTGCATTTTTTATTGCTTTATTTTTGAGTTTGTATTTAATGCCAAAATTTATCAAATGGGCTCAAAATAAAAAAGCAAATCAACCTATTTATGAATACGCTCCACAATCACACCAAGCTAAATCTCATACCCCTACTATGGGTGGGCTTGTTTTTATCTTTGCTACTATCATAGCAAGTGTTTTAAGTGCTGATTTAAATAATAGTTTTGTAATCGTTGGATTATTATGTTTAGTACTATTTTGTACTATAGGCTTAGTTGATGATTTGGGGAAAATTTTAAAAAAAGACAATCACGCAGGATTAAGCCCAAAAATGAAACTACTAGGGCAATTTAGCGCTGCTTTTATCTGTGTTGGATTATTATATTTATTTGATATAAATACTGAATTTTATTTACCTTTTTACAAACATGCTATTTTTGATGGTGGTATGTTTATGTTGTTTTTATGGATTTTAGTTATTGTATCAAGCTCTAATGCTGTAAATTTAACCGATGGGCTTGATGGTCTTGCAACCGTGCCTTCTATATTTTCTCTTTTAAGTCTTGGTGCTTTTTTGTATTTAAGTGGAAATGCTATTTATAGTTCTTATTTATTCTTACCTAAAATTCAAGGTCTAGGAGAACTTGTGGTAATAAGTGCGGCTTTAGTTGGTGCGCTTATGGGATTTTTGTGGTATAACTGCTATCCTGCACAAGTTTTTATGGGAGATAGTGGGAGTTTAAGCATAGGGGCGTTTTTAGGCTATCTTGGTATAGTAAGTAAAAATGAAATTTTGCTTTTGCTTATAGGTTTTGTATTTGTTTTAGAAACTATTTCAGTGATTTTACAAGTAGGAAGTTTTAAAATCTTTAATAAAAGAGTATTTAAAATGGCACCTATTCATCATCATTTTGAAAAAATAGGTTGGGTGGAAAATAAAATCATCGTGCGTTTTTGGATGATAGCCTTACTTGCAAATATCATTGCATTAATTAGTATAAAGTTAAGATAATGAAAATTTCACTTTTTGGATACGGAAAAACAACTAAAGCTTTTGCGCAGCGTTTTGGAAATTGCGATATTTATGATGATCATTTTGCAAGTATAAGTAAAGATGAATTTAACAATACACTTTTACCGCCTTGTGAATTTGATCCTTTAAAAAGTGACTTAGAAATTCCAAGTCCTGGCTTTCCAAATGATCATTTTCTCATACAGCAAGCAAAAAATTTAAGCAGTGAGTATGATTTTTTTTATGATGGCATGCCAAAAAGTGTTTGGATAAGCGGAACAAATGGCAAAACCACCACCACCCAAATGACACATCATCTTTTAAAACATATCAATGCACAAATGGGAGCAAACATAGGAACTCCTTTAGCACAAATGGATATTAGTGCTAAATTATGGATTTTAGAAAGCTCATCTTTTTCGCTTTTTTACACCAAAGTAGCTAAACCTGAAATTTATGCACTTTTACCTATCACACCTGATCATCTTTCTTGGCACAAAAGCTTTGAAAATTATGAGCGAGCAAAGCTTAGTGTGCTTGAAAGAATGAATGAAAATGATGTGGTAATTTTACCTAAAAAATACGAGGCTTATCCAACTCATGCTTATGTTATAAGCTATGAAGATGAGCAAGATTTAGCTAAAAAAATGCAAATTGATTTAGAAAAAATTCATTTTAAAACCCCATTTTTGCTTGATGCTCTTATTGCCTTAAGTATAGAAAAAATCATACTAGATCGTTGCTCTTATGAGCTTTTAAACGAGTTTAAGATAGAAAAAAACAAACTTGAAGAAATATTTGATCATAAAAATAGACTTTGGGTAAATGATACTAAAGCAACTAATCTTGATGCTAGTTTAGCTGCTCTTAAACGCTATAAGGATAAAAAAATTCATCTTATCATAGGTGGGGATGACAAGGGAGTGGATTTAAGCGCTTTATTTGTTTTTATGAAAGAGCTTGATATAGAGCTTTATGCCATAGGAAAAAGCACCAATAAAATACTTGATTATGCTAAAAATGTTAATTTAAAAGCACATTTTTGTGAGTTTTTACCTAAAGCGGTAGAAAAAATCAATCAAAACTTAACTAATGATGAAGTAGCCCTACTAAGCCCTGCTTGTGCAAGCTTAGATCAGTTTAAGTCTTATGAAGAAAGAGGAGATCTTTTTAAAAAATGTATTCAAGAATTAAGCTAAATCTTTTTGAATGCAAAATTTTAAAAACTCACATAAATTTATAAATTTATTGCTTGGTTCTTTATTTTTATGATAAATCAAGCAAAGCTCTCTTGAAATTTTAAAATTTTTTAATCTTACTTCAAATAAACTTTTAGCTTCGAGCTCTTCTTTAACACTAAATTTAGGTAAAACTGCTAAAAATTTACCTTTTTTAGTCAACTCTTTTATCATAGCAGTTGAGTTTAACTCATAAACCAAATTAAGCTTTACATCTTTAGGCAAAGCATTTAAAAACACTTCTTTTGCACCTGAACCTTGCTCACGACTTAGCCATTTAAAATCCTTTAATTCATCTATGAAAAATTCTTTTTTGAAGTCATTTTTACTCACCACAATAAGCTCATCATCACAAATTTTAATCTTTTTTATATCCTTATCTTTGCAAATCCCTTCAATCAAACCTATATCGATTTCTTTATCTAAAATATCTTTGATAATATTTTGACTATTATCCAAAGACAAATTTAATTTGATATTTTCTGCCTTTTGATCCAAAAAAGTTCCTAGTAAATAAGTACCTACATTTTGACTAACTTTCATACTTATTTCATAGCTTTGATCATCTTGCATTGCTTTTTCTATGCGTTCAAATTCTAAAATCAAAGGAGTGATTTGTTTTAAAAACACTTTTCCTTTTTCATTTAAACTTAAAAATTTAGCATTTCTATCAAAAAGCTTGGTGTTTAAACTTTTTTCAAGTTCAAATATAGCTAAAGACAAAGCAGATTGAGTTATATTTAATTCTTTAGCACAAGCTCTTAAATTTAAATTTCTACACAAGGCTTGAAAATATTTTATTTGTTTAAAAGTCATAAGCACTCTTTTGATAAATATTTTTAATCATTATATCAAATAAAATTAATTTTACTTATCACAAAAAAATCATTAAGATTACAAAAAACAAAAAAAGGAAAAATTCATGCATAAAAATATATATAAACATAGAAAATTTGAAGCTTTTTTACTGCTTTTTACTCTTGCTTTTTGTGCTTTTGCTATTTCTGAGCTTAATTTTTTTAAAAATCTTGGAATTTCAGCTTTAATCATAGCCGTGATTTTAGGAGCTTTAATAGGAAATTTAGCTCATCAAAATGCAAATTTACTTAAAAAATCAGGAGTTTTAAACATAGCAACAAAAGAAATTTTGAGACTTGGAATTATACTTTATGGCTTTAGAATTACTTTTAATGATTTAGAAAAAGTTGGATTAAATGGAATTTTATTAGCATTTTTAGTGGTGTTTTCTACCTTTTTTATGGGACTTTTGTTAGGAAAATTCTTCAAACTTGATCTTAAAGAAAGCATACTTATAAGTAGTGGCTCAAGCATTTGTGGAGCAGCTGCTGTGATGGCTAGTGAAAGCATTGTTAAAGGTGGCTCTGCTAAAGTTGGCGTAGCAGTTTGCACTGTGGTTGTGTTTGGAACTTTAGGGATGTTTTTATATCCTTTGGCTTGGAATTTAGGTTGGTTTGATTTTTTTAATTTAAAGCAAATAGGGTATTTCATGGGAGCAAGCTTGCATGAAGTTGCACATGCTGTTGCAGCAGGTGAAGCTGTAAAAGCAGGAGATGGTGCTGTCATAGAAAAAATGATGCGTGTTTTAATGCTAGTGCCTTTTTTGATTTTCTTAAGTCTTTTTTCATTGAAATTTCTAAGTAAAAATAATGAAAAAATCTCCATTAAAGCAAATATTCCTTATTTTGCTTTGTGGTTTTTATTTGCATGCGGTATTAGCTCACTTGAAATATTAAATACAGATTTTGCGCTTAACTATATAAAACCAAGCATACAAACTATAGACACACTTTTGCTTTCTATGGCTATGGTAGCTTTAGGAGTAAATATCCATAAAAATGTTTTAAAAAATGCAGGTTTTAAACCATTTTTAATGGCATTTTTTCTTTTTATATGGTTAATCTTTATATCAATTAGTTTTATTTTATTATTAAATTTATAAATACATGAAAATTCTTCATGTATTTATTTTATAATCTTTAATCAAAATAAATTAATGTTAGCGAATCAGCAATAAAGGTTTTTTAGCCTTAGTTAAAATATCATTTGTCAAACTACCAAATAAAATACTTTTTACCCAGTGATGTGAGTAAGCCCCCATGATCAATAAATCTATATCATTTTGCTCACCAAAATCAAATAAAGCTTGAGTAATCTCTCCATTTAAATATTGAGTTTGCACATTTAAATTTGCTTCTTTAAAAATTTGACTTACTTGAGCTAATAATTCACAAGAAGCTTTTTCATCTTTAGATACATTTACTACATAACGCTTTGCTTCTTTAAAAATAGGTCTTTTAATGGCTTGTTCTATAGCCTTTTTAGCTAAATTACTCCCATCATAAGCCATCATTACACTTTTAATCTCTTTAAAAGCAGAATTTACAAGCAAAATAGGCACATTTAAAGCTCTTACTAATTCTTCTGTATGAATGCCTATTTTATTTTTCTTACCTCCGCCTTTTAAACCTGCTATGGCTAACCTTATTTGATCATTGTATTCTTTTAAAACCTCTTCTAAATCTCCATCTCTTTGCACACTAAAGCATTCTTTTACGCCTTGTTCTTTTGCGTAAGCACAAAATTCTTCTAAAATTCTTTGCCCTTTTTTGCAAAGATTTTCATTTTTTTGACTTTGCTCTTCTACTAAATCTTCAATCACACATCCACTAGCGCCTATGCCAAAACTACAAGCTAATTCAGCATTAGTAAAATTTGGTTCTATAGTATATAAAAACATTAAAGGCAAATCTAGCTTTTTAGCTAAATACACCCCATAATGCAAACTTTCCCTACAAGGCTCTAAAACATCTACACAAACTAGAATTTTTTCCATTTAATATCCTTTTGTAGTATCAATCTTGCGCTTTTTGCGCTATTAAAACACCTTCTATGATTTTTTTAATATCTCCATCTAAGATATTATCAACCTGTGAAAAAGCTTCATTTGAGCGTGTATCTTTAACTTGTTGATAAGGAAAAAGTACATAAGAACGGATTTGATGACCCCAACCTATCTCACTTTTTTCGCTTGAATTTGCTTCATCTTGTTGTTTCATAAGCTCAAGCTCATAAAGGCGTGATTTTAACATTTTAAAGGCTGTGGCTTTGTTTTTGTGTTGGCTTCTATCGTTTTGACATTGCACTACTATACCACTTGGCATATGAGTTATGCGCACTGCTGATTCAGTTTTATTAACATGCTGTCCACCCGCTCCGCTTGCTCTATAATAATCAATCCTTATATCTTTTTCTTCAATTTCTATTTCAATATCATCATCAAGTTCAGGTGAAACCATCACACTAGAAAAACTCGTATGGCGACGCCCTGCACTATCAAATGGAGAAGTTCTTACTAAACGATGAATGCCATTTTCAGCTTTTAAATACCCATAAGCATTTTCACCTTTTACTAAAAAGCTAACATCTTTAAGCCCTGCTTCTTCGCCTTCTTGAAAGTCAAGTGTTTCCACTTTAAAACCTTCTCTTTCACAAAATCTCAAATACATCCTATAAAGCATGCTAGCCCAGTCATTACTCTCCGTTCCACCTGCTCCTGGGTGAATAGAAACTATGGCATTTTTACCATCATTTTCTCCACTTAAAAGCATAGAAATTTCAAGATTTACAATAAGATCTTCTAGCTTGTTTGCATCTTCAAATAAAGCTTCTATAGTATCTAAGTCATTTTCACTATTAGCAAGATCAAAAAGCTCGCTTGCATCATTTAAAGCATTATTTGCATTTTCATAATTTTTAAGTAAATTTGAAATTTTAGTTTTTTCTTTACCTATAACGCCTGCTTGTTTTACATCACTCCAAAAAGAAGGGGAATTTTCTAAATTTTCTATTTCTTTTAATCTTGTTTTTATCTCTTCAGGCTTAATAATAGAAGCGATATTTCCAACTTTGTTTTTTAATTTTTTTAAAAGTTCGCTGTATTCGTAATTATCCATAAAAATTTTCTTTCTAATTTTGATATAATTTAATCTTATAATTTTAGCAAAAAATAAAACATTTAAAGTGAGAAATATGCCAAAACTTTTTTTAATGTCTTTAGGTTGTAATAAAAATTTAGTTGATAGTGAAATCATGCTTGGAAGATTAAGTAATTATGAAATTTGTGATGAGCCAAGCTTAGCTGATGTTTTGATTGTAAATACCTGTGGTTTTATAGATAGTGCTAAAAAAGAAAGCATAAATGCGATTTTAGACTTACACGAGCAAAGAAAAAAGGACTCGTTGCTGGTTGTAACAGGATGTTTAATGCAGCGCTACCGCGAAGAATTAATGAAAGAACTACCTGAAGTTGATCTTTTTACCGGTGTGGGAGATTATGAAAAAATTGATGAAATGATACTTAAAAAAACTAATCTATTTTCAAATTCTACTTACTTGCAAGATAAAAATACTAATCGTGTGATCACAGGATCAAACTATCATGCTTTTATCAAAATAGCTGAAGGGTGCAATCAAAAATGTTCATTTTGCGCTATACCAAGTTTTAAAGGCAAACTTAAATCAAGAAGCTTAGAAAGTATTATAAATGAAGTAAAAGAACTTGTTAAAAAAGGCTATAAAGACTTTTCTTTTATTGCTCAAGATACAAGCTCGTATTTGTTTGATCAAGGTCAAAAAGATGGACTTTTAAAGCTTATTGAAGCTATAGAAAATATCCAAGGTGTAAAGGCTGCTAGAATTTTATATCTATATCCAACAAGCATTAGTAAAGAAGTGATAGAAAAAATCATTCAGTCAAAAGTTTTTGTAAATTATTTTGATATGCCTTTACAACACATCAGTGATAATATGCTTAAAATCATGAAACGCGGAGCTAACAAAGCTAAATTAATCGAGCTTTTAAATTTAATGAAACAAGCTCCAAATTCATTTTTACGCACAGGTTTTATAGTAGGACATCCTAGAGAAAGTGATGAGGACTTTGAAGAATTATGCACTTTTATAAAAGAATTTGGTTTTGATAGAATTAGTGTTTTTGCTTATTCTAAAGAAGAAGATACCGCAGCTTTTGAAATGGAACAAATTCCTAGTAAAATCATCAATGCAAGATTAAAAGTGATAGAAAAAATTGTTGATGATTGCATAGAAAAAAGCTTTAATCAACAAGTTGGCAAAAAAACCTTAGCATTTTGTGAAGGTCAAAGCTCTGAAGGAGAATTTTTCATCGGTGCAAAAGATTTGCGTTGGGATAGAAATATTGATGGAGAAATTCTCATCAATGAAAGTGATTGTGGAAATTTGGAAATGGGCGAGCTTTATGAGTGTGAAATCACACAGAGCTTAGATAAAAAACTCATTGCAAAAGCCTTAAGAAAGTTTGATGATTGATAGCAAATATTTAAATCATTTAAAGCAAGGGAAAAATCTTTTAGCATTTTCTCATGGGAGTGATTCTAGCGCTTTATTTTTCATGCTTTTAGAAAAAAATATAGATTTTGATCTTGCTTTTATAAACTACAAAACTCGCAAAAATAGCGATAAAGAAGAGCAAAGTGCTAAAGAATTAGCCAAGCATTTTCATAAAAAAATTTACATCAAAACCGCACCCAAGATAACAAAAAATTTCGAAGCTTGTGCAAGAACTTTGCGTTATGAGTTTTTTGAAGAACTTTGCAAAAATCACTCTTATGATAATCTTTTACTAGCTCATCATTTAAATGATAAACTAGAATGGTTTTTAATGCAATTTTCCAAAGGCGCAGGACTTAGAGAATTACTTGGTTTTAAAGATATTGAAAAAAGAAAATATTTTACTATCATAAGACCCTTGCTTGAAATTCCAAAAGAAGAAATTTCAAACTACCTAAAAGATAACAATATCGCTTATTTTCATGATGAGAGTAATGATGATGAAAAATATTTTAGAAATTTCATACGCAAAAATTTTGCCAATGAGTTTTTAAAGCTTTATCCAAATGGAGTAAAAAAGAGCTTTAAATACCTAGAAAAAGACTTAAAAGAAGAAAATATTTGTGAATTTAAAAATATTTATATTACTCATAAAGATGAAAGTTTAATCGCAAAATGCTTTAAAAAACTTGGAATACTTTTAAGTGCTAAACAAAGACAAGAAGCTTTAAAAGGCGATGGAGTAATTTCGCATAAAATAGGCATTGTTTACATACAAGAAAAAGTTTTGATTTTTCCTTTTGTAAGTTGTGAGAAAATGCCAAAAGAATTTAAAGAAATTTATAGAAAAGCAAAAATCCCTAAACTCTTAAGAGCATATTTATACACAAAAAATATTGATGTAAAAGAACTTATGCAAGCTCTTTTATGATTTCTTCAAAAAGTTCTTTTACTCTTGTTTCTAAAAAGTCTTTAAATTCAGCACTTGTAGCTTCAGCACGCATGATAAGATATGGACTTGTATTAGAAGCACGCAAAAGCGCCCAGCCTTCTTTAAAGGTAATTCTAACTCCGTCAATTTCATTACAATCAAGCACATTTTCAAAAGCATTTGCTTTTACTTTTTCTTTAAATTTTTCTATGATTTGAAATTTATTTTCCTCACTAACCTTAAGCTTGATCTCTTCACTTGCATAAAGTTTTGGTAATTCTTTAACTAATTTTTCTATATCAAAACCATTTACCAAAAGCTCTAAGGTTCTTAAAAATGCATAAATTCCATCATCATAACCAAAATATCTATCTTTAAAGAAAATATGCCCGCTAAGCTCTGCTGCTATGTCTATATTTTGCTCTTTCATCATTTTTTTAATATTAGAATGCCCAGTCTTACCCATCATGATAAAACCAAATTTAGCTACCTCATCAAAAAGGTTTTTAGAGCATTTTACTTCACCTAAAACTCTAGGATTTTTTATATTTTTAGCAAACAAATAGCAAAGCTCATCGCCCTTAAATACATAGTCTTTACTTGCTACTACTAAACGATCCCCATCTCCGTCAAAAGCAAAGCCCATTTTTGCATTTTCATTTTCTTTTAGCGCAACTTGCAATGCGTGTAAATTTTCAAGCTCTGTTGGATCGGGCGCGTGATTTGGGAAATTTCCATCAGGATTTTCAAATAAAATTCGTGCATTAAGATTTAATTTTTCCACCAAAGGCTTTATAATCACTCCAGTAGCTCCATTTGCACAATCAATAATGATTTTTTCTTTATAGCCCTTAAGATGTGAAAAATGTTTAACTAAAAAGTCTATATATAAGCTTTTAATATCATAATTTTCATATCTTAAATCATCATTGATTTCAAGTTCTAAATACTCTTGCACTTTTAAAGAAAGCTTTTTCAAATCAGCGCCAAAAAAACTTTCTTTGTTAATCGTTATTTTAAAGCCATTGTATTCTTTTGGATTATGCGAACCTGTTATCATGATGTTTGCATCAAAAATATCATCAAAAAATAGACTAAAATACCCCATAGGAGTTGGTGCTAAGCCTATATTGAAAACTTGCATATTAGCTTTATTTAAACCGCTGATTAAATAGTTAAAAAGTTCATTTGCACTATATCTTGCATCATAGCCTACGCTTACTTTCTCACAACCCCTTGATTTCATTTCTAAACCCAAAGCATAGCCTATAGCTTTTACACTTTTTTCATTTAACTCACTTGGGTAAAGCCCTCTTATATCATACTCTCTAAAAATCAAATCTAACATTTTAATCCTTTTGTCTTCTAAGTTCTAATTTTGCTTGTTTTAAACTTTCTTCTATGTTTTCATTTTTGCTTGATAAACAAAGTTTAATTTCTAACTTTACATTTTGTTCTTTAAATTCAAAACAATATTTTTGCATAAAATTTTCAAGCATTTGAAGCTTGCTTTGTACAAAGGCTATATTTTCATTTTCAAATACAATAATAAAATAATCCTTATCATCTTTAAAAACCCTAGCATGTAAAGCTTTTTTTAAAATCCTAGCAAATTCATGCATTATAAACTCGCCCATTTTTGAGTCTTTTTGATGATAGATTTCATTGATATTTTTTACTTCAATCAAGGCTAAATGAAAATTTTCAAGTCCTTGGGCATATCTTCTTAAGGCCTTTAAATTTGGCAAATTGGTTAAAGTGTCAAAAAAGGCTATTTTATAAGCTTTATACACTAAAAATCCTATCAACACCAAAGAAGCAAATTCATAATAACCCAAATCAACACTATTGTAAAATAAAAATTGCACGCTCAAGCCCATATAAGCAAGTAAAAAATGAAAATCATTATTTTTAAAATATGAAAATAATAAAAATATCATTCCTACCCAAAACACACAAAAGCTTAACTCACTAATAGGCTTAAAAAATTGCGTTGAAAGGCCAAAAATTTCACTTGTAATGCTTGCATTAAAATTAGTACTTGTGCTAAGTATTAACGCTACAAAACCCATAAAGGCTAAATACGCAAATTTAATAAAATTAATTCTTTCAAAAACAAGCTTACTATCTTGCAAAAACACAAAAAGCACAAAAGAAAAAGGTAAAAATACCGAGATAAACAAATGCGCTTGATATTCACTTGCCACTAAAGATAAAGCCCTAGCACATAAAATCAACAAAAGCAAGAAAAAAATCTTATTTTGCTTAAAAAAATAAGCTAAAAATAAAGCTAAAAATTCCAAAACAAAACTAAAAGAAGGTAAAAAAGATAATAAAACTAAACTCAATCAAATAACCTTAATTTAAAAATAATTTTAAAAATTATACAACAATTTTGAATTATTTTTTTAATACATATTATAAGTAAAATAAAAAATAGAAATTAAAATAAATATGCCTGAAATATGCTTAGTAAAAAATAATGTAATTTATCTTAGATAGTTAAATTTCAAAGCAACAAATGATAACACGAAAAAACTTTTAAAATAAAACTTTATGAAATTAAAAAGCTAATAAATATATTAAAATCATTAAATTGTTTTTATTTAAATTTTGCAATTTCATCTTGTATGGTTTGATTTATCTCAAGTAGCTCTTCATAATTTTTTTTATTTTTTTCCAAAAGTTCATCAAATTTAAAGCCAAGCATAACGATGCGATATAAATTAGGTTTGTATTTTCTCCAATTATACAAAGTGCTAACATCAATATCTAATTCATATGCCATATCGCGTTTGCTCTTTTTTGCCATAAGCTACCCTAAATTTTTAAATACTTATGGGCTGATTTTACATTAAAAATTCTTTATTAAAAACAATTGAAATATTCTATGTTTTATTTAATTAATATTGATTATTTCAATATTAATTAAGCTAAATTGTGGAATAATTTAATATCATTTTTTAAAAAGGAGTTTTTTGTGGATAAAGTGGATTCGATAGCAAACATTGCGTGGGCTATTGGTGGTGATTATGAATTAGATTTAATTGAACAAAAGCTTGGAAAATTTTCTAGCGAACAATTAAAGCAATTTGATAGTAGGATAGATAAACTAAATTTAAAAGAAGCACCAAAATTACGATTTTTAACATTTTTTTTCGGTGCTTTTGGAATTGCTAGATTTATGACTGGGCGAAAAGTTGCAGGTTGGATAAGAATATTTCTTTTGGTTGCTATACTTATTCTTCCACGGATTGTGTTTAATGGACTCCAAAGTGAATTCGCAGGGATTGCATTTGTATTTGGAGGTGCAATTTTAATCGGTTTAAAAATCTTAATTATAATTTTATGGATTTGGGATATTACAAGAGCTGATGATTTGGCTTATAGTTATAATTTTTATCAAATTATGGATTTGATACAAAATATAGAAAATGAAGATAAACAAGAATAAATAATGATGAATTTTAACGCGTTAATTACACTTCAAGGTGCAGCTAACACAGGAAAAACTGCAAGCATTTCTCGTGCATTTTTACGTACCTTAGAAAAGAAGCCTTTGATAAGATATTTTAAATATTATGAAAAAGGAGATTTTATAGCCATAGTAGAATTTAAAGATCAATATGTGTCTTTTTGCTCAGCTGGTGATGATTTGGAACTTGTAAATAAATTTGAGCTCTTAAATAAGGAAGCTTTGGAGCAAGGTGTAAAGTGCTTCGATGTTTTTATAGTTGCATATCGCACAAGGGGTAAAACTTGTGAAATTATAAAACAATACTTAGAGCAAAATACTCAAGCGAGAGTTAAAGAGTTTAAAAGCCTAATTAAGAGTGAGTTTTATGAGGAAAATGGGAAATTTTTACAGACAAAAATGGAGAAATATGTAGAGCAGTGTTCTGAAGAGCTTTACAAAACGATTAAATCTTTTCTTTAGTATGATATTTTAGGTTTGACTTGATTCAAGCCCTTCTTCATTCAAAAGTTTTTCGCTACAATATCTAGAAAATTCTTAAGGAAAATTATGGTAGAAATAAAAAATCTCACTATGCGTTTTGCAAATCAACTTTTATTTGAAGATGTAAATTTAAAATTAAACCGTGGTGAAAGATATGGACTTATAGGTGCAAATGGCGCAGGAAAATCAACCTTTTTAAAAATTCTCTCAGGTGAAATAGAATCAAGCAGTGGAGAAATTTGCATAGATCCAAATTTAAAAATCGCAGTGTTAGGACAAGATCAATTTGCTTTTGAAAACTACACTATCAAAGATGCGGTAATGTGTGCAAATAAAAGATTATATGATGCACTAAAAGAAAAAGAAAAACTTTATATGAGTGAAGAATTTACCGATGAAATCAATGATAGATTAAGCGAGCTTGAAATCATAACAGCAGAAGAAGATCCAAACTATGATTGCGAACTTAGATGTGAAAAAATTCTTAGCTCTTTAAATATTAAAGATTTTAATGCTCTCATGAGTACTTTACAAAGTGCGGATAAATTTAAAGTTTTATTAGCTCAAGTATTATTTTTAGGTGCTGATGTATTATTTTTAGATGAACCTACAAACAACCTTGACTTAGAAGCTATTTCTTGGCTTGAAAATGAACTTTTAAGACATGAGGGAACTTTAGTAGTAATTAGCCATGATAGACATTTTCTAAATAAAGTTTGTACAAGAATTTTAGATGTGGATTTTAAACAAATACGCGATTTTGCTGGAAATTATGATGATTGGTATATGGCTTCAACCTTGCTTGCTAAACAAGCTGAACTCAAACGCGATAAAACCTTAAAAGAAAGAGAAGAATTAGAAAATTTCATACGCCGTTTTAGTGCTAATGCTTCAAAAGCCAAACAAGCTACAAGTAGAGCTAAAGCTTTAGAAAAACTTGAGCTTGAAGAGATTAAAACTTCAAGTAGGCGTGATCCTAGTATAGTTTTTAGAACAAATAGAGAAATAGGAAATGAAGTTTTAGAATTAAAAGGTATTAGCAAAGCTTATGATAAAACTTTATTTGAGAATTTAGAATTAAAATTAGAAAAAGGTGATAAAATAGCCTTAATCGGAGCAAATGGTGTTGGAAAAAGCACTTTAGCTAAAATCATTGCATCAAAATTAGAACCTGATAGTGGCCACATCCACCTTGGTGCTACCATAGAAATGGGATATTTTTCACAAGATACGACAAATTTAATCAATGAAAATTTGAAACTTTATGAATGGTTAATGAGTGAAAAATTCAAAGATTTAGATGAAATTCGCAAATGTCTTGGTAGAATGCTCTTTAGCGGAAGTGATCAAGAAAAAATGGCTTCTAGCTTAAGTGGAGGTGAAAAACACCGCTTAATGCTTTCAAGATTAATGTTAGAACGCGGAAATTTCTTGCTTTTAGATGAACCGGATAATCATTTAGATCTTGAAAGTATCATTGCATTAGGTGAAGCCTTGTATAATTTCAAAGGTTGTGTGATATGCATAAGCCACGATAGAGAGCTAATTAGTGCTTTTGCTAATCGTATATGGTTTTTAGAAGATGGGAAATTAACAGACTTTAAAGGAAATTATGACGAATTTTTAGGAGGTTTAGAATGAATTCGTTTAAGATAAAATATGCAGCTGGTTTTGGACATTTTACTCAAAATCACAGAGGTTTTGGCCCAACTATTTATGTAGAAGAAAGTATTGATTTTCAAAGTGAAAAAGATTATTTTGACTATGTTGAATTTTATGAAAAATTCAGCAAAGAAGATGATACTTATTTTCACATTTCATTTTTAGAAGATCGCCCTTTAACTTCTCAAGAATTAGAAAGTAGAAATGCTTATAGAAAACTAAGAGATGAGCGCTGTAATAAAGCTAGAGAAGAGTTTATCAAAAACAATGAAATAGAAGCTGAATACTACCCAACTCATGGTGATTAAGGAATGATTTTTGCTTGTTTTTTCCTTGTAATATTTTGAAAGGAGAAAACATGCAAGTTAACCATGATAATTTATCGGTTAAAGAGTATGGATATGGTCAAAGTAGTGCCTATAAAAGCACTCAAGGAGCTAATGAAGACTTTATGTCTTTACTTAGTCAAAACAATAGCGAAAATTTAAACGAGCAAAGTATAAAACTTGATGAGCTTTTTTCAAAAGCCATGAGTCAAGATCAATTTAGCACAGGAATTTTTAGCTCAAATATGTCAAATATTTACAATTATCGTTTTAGAGGACAAAACGAAACTCCTATGCAAGTTAATATAGAAGAAAAACAAGAGCCACAAAAAGATATGGTAAAAGATCTTTTAAATTCTTTATGAAAATGAAGTAAGCAAACGCTTACTTCCAAATAAGTCCACTAAATTCAAACTCTTTTGCAAATTTTTTAAATTCCTCTTCTTCTTTTGCATTAACACTTAAAATCAATTCAACATTTTCTTGAAATTTTTTTTCATAAGAAATGTTATTTTTATTTAAAAAATGCTCAAATCTTGCATAAAGATAAAAAGGAATGTTTAAACTTAAAATATTTTTAGCTTCAAATTCTAAAAGCATTGCATTTAAAATAGCTTCATTTGTAGCTTCACTATAAGCTCTTACAAGACCACCTGTACCAAGTTTAATCCCTCCAAAATAACGCACCACAATCACCGCACAATTAACAAGCAAAGCCCCTCTTAATACATTCAAACAAGGCATAGCAGAAGTTCCTTTTGGCTCACCATCATCGCTTTTATCTTCTATGATTTGATCAAATTCATTTAAATACCTATAAGCATATACAAAATGCACGGCTTTTAAATGCTCATTTCTTAGCTTTTGCATTAAAGTTTGAAAATCTTCAAAAGGACATAAAAAAGACAAAAAAGTTGATTTTTTGATTTCTATTTTTGCTTGATAAATTTGATCAATAGTTTTCATTTTTTCCTTAAATTAGTTATAATATTTAAATAAAATTATAATCAAAACAACTTATAAAAATTTAAGGATAAACTATGCTTCAAACTTGTATTTTTCCTGCAGCAGGTTATGGTACTAGATTTTTACCTGCTACAAAAACCCTACCTAAAGAAATGCTACCTATACTAACTAAGCCTTTAATTCATTATGGTGTGGATGAGGCTTTAGAAGCTGGTATGGAAACCATGGGCTTTGTTACAGGGCGTGGAAAAAGGGCTTTGGAGGATTATTTTGATATTTCTTATGAACTTGAACACCAAATCGCAGGTACTAAAAAAGAATATCTTTTAAGTGAAATAAGAACACTCATAGATCGCTGCACTTTTACTTTTACAAGACAAAATGAAATGAAAGGCTTAGGAGATGCGGTTTTAAAAGCAAAGCCTTTAGTGCAAGATGAAGCTTTTGGAGTTATTTTAGCAGATGATTTATGTGTAAATGAAGATGGGATAAATGTCTTAGCTCAAATGGTAAAAATTTATGAAAAATACCGCTGCTCTGTTATAGCTGTGATGGAAGTTGAAGCTGATCAAGTTTCAAACTATGGGGTTATAGCAGGAAATGCTGTGGAAGAGGATTTGATCATGGTAAATTCTATGGTAGAAAAACCTGATCCAAAAGATGCTCCAAGCAACTTAGCTATCATAGGAAGATACATTCTAACGCCTGATATTTTTGGTATTTTAGAAAATACTAAAGCAGGTAAAAACGGAGAAATTCAACTAACTGATGCATTACTTTCACAAGCAACTAATAATATGGTTTTAGCTTATAAATTTAAAGGAAAAAGGTTTGATTGTGGAAGCGTAGAAGGCTTTGTTGAGGCGACAAATTATTTTTATGAGAAAAGTAAAAATGCTAAATAATACTTTATTTTTTAAAACCCAAGATTTTAAAAAAATTACCGCTTATGCAAATAGAATGAATGATGAGTTAGAAAGTGGCGATATAGGGTATTATCACTTAGTAGATACAAGCTTTGATTTAATCAAAGAAAGTAAAG
This sequence comes from Campylobacter lari, assembly GCF_004357905.1. Classification (NCBI taxonomy): domain Bacteria; kingdom Pseudomonadati; phylum Campylobacterota; class Epsilonproteobacteria; order Campylobacterales; family Campylobacteraceae; genus Campylobacter; species Campylobacter lari. The sequence goes on from NZ_SMTT01000006.1 coordinate 46,931, forward strand.
AATTTATCGCAACTAAAACTCATATAGAAAATATCGTTTTAGTGGGCATGGGTGGATCAAGTTGTGGGGTTAAAGCTTTAAAAGAGCTTTTATTTGATCAAGTAGAAGAAAAAAAACTTTTCATCATAGATAATACTTCCTCACATACTTTTACCCAAACTATGCAAAAAATAAATCCCAAAAAAACACTTTTCATCATAGCAAGCAAATCAGGTACAACTATAGAAGTGATTTCTTTATTTAAACTCATCATTGCTCATTTTGATTTTAAAAATGAAAATTTACACAAAAATTTTGTGTTTATTACTGATTTTGAGTCAAAACTTCACAAACTAGGAGAAGAATTAAACATAAAATGCTTTTTTATACCTAAAAATGTCGGTGGTAGATTTAGTGTTTTATCTGCTATTGGTATTGTTCCTTTGAGCTTTTGTGGCTATGATACTAAAGCCTTATTAGAAGGTGCAAAAGCTTGTTATGTGGATTTTTTTGAGAAAAAATGTGATCAAATTTTGCAAAAGGCTTATCATTACTGCACACATAAAAGTGCACATATTAATGTGCTTTTTTCTTATGGAGATGCTTTTAAAGGTTTTAATGAATGGTATATTCAACTAATTGCTGAAAGTCTAGGTAAAAAACAAGGCTTTAAACGCATAGGTTTAACTCCTATTGCTTTAATTGGTGCTAGAGATCAGCATAGCTTTTTACAACTTATCATGGATGGACCCAAAGATAAAACTGTTACTTTTTTAAAAATCAAAGATAGTCAAAAATCTCCTAGTATCCCGAATATAAGCTTTAATCATTTACAAAATTGTGATTTTACTAATGAAGTTAATTTACATAATCTTTTAAACGCGCAATGCGATGCAACCATGCATGCATTAATTGCTGAAAATTTAAGTGTTGATGTAATAGAACTTGAGAAATTAGATGCTTATCACTGTGGGTATTTGATGTATTATTATGAGTTATTTACTTCTGCATGTGGCATTATGCTTGGAATTAACACTTATGATCAACCTGGCGTAGAGGTAGGAAAATTAATACTCAAAAATATATTAAGTAAATAAATTTGCTTTATTGTAAAAAAAGAGTATAATGAAAATATAATAATTATTAACATTAAAATTTATTAGATAATAATTATTATTATTTAAGAATTTTATGTTATAATTTTAAAAATAAAAAAAGGAGATAACATGTCAGTAACAAAACAATTATTACAATTACAAGCAGATGCTCATCATTTATGGGTTAAATTTCATAATTATCATTGGAATGTAAAAGGTTTACAGTTTTTTTCAATTCATGAATATACAGAAAAAGCTTATGAAGAAATGGCAGAACTTTTTGATGATTGCGCCGAAAGAGTTTTACAACTTGGAGAAAAAGCTATTACTTGCCAAAAAGTTTTAATGGAAAATGCAAAAAGCCCAAAACTAGAAAATGGTAAAGATTGCTTTACTCCTGTAGAAGTTTTAGAATTTATTAGAGAAGATTATAAATATCTTTTAGCTGAATTTAAAAAATTAAATGAAGAAGCTGAAAAAGCAAGCGATACTACAACTGCAGCATTTGCTCAAGAAAATATCGCAAAATATGAAAAAGTTCTTTGGATGCTTAATTCAACTATCCAAAATACTTGCTCTATGTAAGAATTTATAATGTTTTTTGACTTGCAAAGCTTTATTGCTTTAAGTCAAAAAACAAATTTAACTTCCCAAGAGAAACTACTCTTATAAAATTCCAAGTTCGCTTAAGTACTATTTAATAATTATAGTTTATAGCAACTCAATGTATTTTTAAACAAAAATATATCATTGAAAAATGATCATCACAAAATATTATTTAGATAAGTATTCAGCCCAAGCTTTTATGTAGGAATTTTCACTAAAAAAGCTAAATACTAAAAATCATTTTTACAATATCTATAGTTTAATTTAAAATCTACAACATGAGTTTTAAAATTCTTAACCCATAAGGGCTAAGAATTTAATGTAGATCTTCATTAAGTTTTACAGCTTTTTTATTTAAAGCTGCTATCATCACTCCACTTTGAGAGTCTTGTCTAAAATGCAAGCCATTTAGCCCTGCTAATTCTAAACCTTTGTATATATCTTTGTCAAATTTAAAATCAGGATTGATTTTTTGAAGTTCTTCTTTATTTTTTAAAGCAAATTTAGTCCCTTCTAAAACAGCAATGCCTGCATCAACGATACAATTATCCCCTAAAGGAATTCCCGTAACCGAATTTGCACCCAAAAGACAAGCTTTACCAATGCTAATAGCATTACCACTTGTACCACTTAAAACACCAAGTATAGAAGCACCGCCTCCTACATCGCTACCTTCGCCCACAACAGCTGATGAACTAATACGCCCTTCTACCATACAAGCTCCAGTTGTACCTGCATTAAAATTCACATAAGCAGCCCCTGGCATTATAGTAGTACCTGCAGCTAAAACCGCCCCCATTCTTACTTTAGAACTTTCTAAAATTCTAGTATTATCCTCAGGAATAACATGAGCTAAAAATCTTGGAAATTTATCTACATAATCAATCCTTGGATACCTTCCACTCATTTTTAAATCAATCTCATTTTCTCTTAAAAAGTCCAAATCAATAGGCTTATTATCACTCCATGCAACATTTGGTAAAATCCCAAAAGCACCTGTTAAATTTAAACTCCTCAAAGGTACTTTTTTATTTGAAAGTAAGTAAAGTTTTAAATACACACTTTCTAAGCTTTTTGGTGCTTCATCTTCAAAAATACAAACAAAAGAAAAAGCATTTTCTCTAAAATTTTCCTTTGCTGCTTTGATTGCTTCTATATTTTTATGACCTTGCTCTTGTAAAAATGGCGCAAAGCATTCAAGTGCAAAGTCCAAATCCTCTTTAATCAAAGTAGCCACAAACTCACTTTCATTAAAATCAACATCAACCCCTCTTCTAAAAAAAGCTTCAAACATAACAGCTGCAGCAGCATAATTTTGCTCAAAATTAATCACACCAAAATTAGCTTGAAGTTTTTTATTAGGATCAACTTGACTTAGATCAAGTCTTGCTATAGCAAAAGCTTTAGGCTTTTTATAATTAATCCTTTGTTCGATTTGCTTGATTAAATTTAAAAATTCTTCTTTACTTTCTATTGGCATATTTTCCTCCTTATTGCGAGCACGCGCTTTTGCCATTCATTATAGGTTGAATAGCTGAATTATCTACTTTACCTTCTTGATTAACCTTTTCTATAAATTCCCAAATTTTTTCAGCAGCTTGTAAATATCTTTTTGAACTTACACTCTCAGGCATATAAAAACTTACAGGCTTACCGCTATCTCCACCTTCTCTTACACTCATTTCGATAGGAATTTGAGCTAAAACTTCACACTTATAAGCTTTTGCCATTTCTTCTGTGGTGCCTTTACCAAAGATATCATATTCTTTACCATTATCAGGACATAAAAAGCCACTCATATTTTCTATAATACCTGCAACAGGAATGTGCAATTTTTCAAACATATCTAGCGCTCTTTTGCTATCATCTAAAGACACTACTTGAGGAGTACTTACACACACACCTGCACTCACTGGCACGCTTTGAGCTAGGGTAATTTGTGCATCACCTGTTCCTGGAGGCATATCAAGCAATAATACATCAAGTTCAGGCCAAAGCACATCAGCTAAAAGTTGTTCAATCGCTTTCATGATCATAGAGCCACGCCACATTAAACCCTTACCTTCTTCTATCAACACACCCATACTCATCATATAAACCCCATGAGATAAAATAGGACGAATTTTTTGACCTACAATTTCAGGTTTGCTTTTACTCTCACCTAGCATTCTTGGTATATTTGGCCCATAAATATCTGCGTCCAAAAGCCCTACCCTTTTACCCATTTTAGCCAAAGAAATCGCTAAATTTAAAGTTGTAGTACTTTTACCTACCCCACCTTTTCCACTTGAAATCATAAGAAAATTTTTAATTTGCGGAGCGATATTTTTACCACTTCTTGAATTGCTTTTTTCTTCAGGAATTTTTGGCTGTATGATTTCTAAATTAAGCTCTAAATTTAAATCTTTTAAAACATTTGCAATGTTTAGTCTAAGTTCTTGTGCAATTTGAGCATTAGCCGAAACAATTTCGACTACAATATGAGCTTGTTTTTCATTCAAATCAATCTTTTTTACAAAACCAAAACTTACTATATCTTTTTTAAATCCCGGATATATAACTTGTTTTAGTCTTTCTTCGATTTTTTCCTTCAATTTTTCTCCTTGTTGTTTAAAATGATTAATTCTACTAACTTAAATATAAATTTTGGCTTTTATGGTGTATAATATCGTAACATTAATAAAAAATTAAGGTGTAACAAATGTTAGATATTTCCTTGATTATGCTATCAGCAGGGGAGTCATCAAGATTTAATGCTCCAGTAAAAAAGCAGTTTTTAAGACTAGGTGAACATCCATTATGGCTTTATGCAACTAAAAATTTAAGTTCTTTTTACCCTTTTAAACAAGTAATTGTTACTTCTGGTAATATTTCTTATATGAAAAGATTTGCACCTGAGTATCATTTTGTTAAAGGCGGTAATACAAGAGCACAATCATTACTTAATGCTTTAAATTTAGTACAAAGTGAATATGTTTTAGTTAGCGATGTCGCAAGGGTTTTGATTTCTAAAAACCTTTTTAATAATATTATAGAAAATTACGATAAAGCAGATTGTATTACACCTGTTTTAAAAGTAAGCGATACAGCAATTTATGCTCAAGAAGTTATCGACAGAGATAAAATAAAACTCATACAAACCCCTCAACTTTCGCGCACAAGTATGCTCAAAAAAGCTTTAGAGCAAAATGCAAATTTTACCGATGATAGCACAGCAATACAAGCTATTGGTGGTAAGATTTGGTATGTACAAGGTGATGAGTTAGCTAAAAAAATTACCTTTAAAGAAGATTTAAAAAGCTTAAATTTACCAAAACCATCTTGGGAAATTTTTAATGGAAATGGTTTTGATGTGCATGAATTTGGAGAGCAAAGAGCCTTACTTTTAGGCGGAGTAAAAGTACATGAAAATATGGGCTTGAAAGCTCATTCTGATGGAGATGTGCTAGCTCATGCACTAATTGATGCGCTTTTAGGTGCAGCAGGACTTGGAGATATTGGAGAACTTTTTCCAGATAATGATATACAATATAAAAACGCAGATTCTATGCTTTTATTGCAAAATGCTTATACTTTGGTGCAAAATTATGGATTTGAGCTTGTGAATGCTGATATTACAATCATTGCACAAACGCCCAAGATGAAAGATTTTAAAGAAGATATTGCTTTTAATATAGCCAAAATATTAAAAGTAACACCAAATAAAATCAATATCAAAGCCACCACCACAGAGCATTTAGGTTTTGTAGGAAGAAAAGAAGGAATTGCTGTTTTAGTAAGTGCGAATTTAAAATATTTTGATTGGATGAAATTATGAAAGTTTTAATAGTAGAAAATGAATTTTATTTAGCTCAAAGCATAGGTTCAAAACTTAATTCTATAGGTTATGATTGTGATATTATTGCAAATGTTAATGAGCTTGCTCATCATGATTATGAAATCATTTTGCTTTCTACTAGTATGGCTAATTTTGAACATATTGTAGAAATTTTTAAGCATAAAATTATTATTTTACTCATATCTTATATAAGCTCAGATACAGTTTTAGCGCCACTAAAAGCCGGTGCGAGTGATTATATACAAAAGCCTTTTATGATAGAAGAATTAACGCGAAAAATCAAACATTTTCAAGAATTTAAGAAAATAAATATTTTAAATCATACTTATCAGTCTTATTTAAAACATAAATTTGAGACAGCTAAATTACCAACTTTTGATTATAAAAAATTCAAATTGCCTTTGATTTTAAAAACTAATAATCAAAATTTTGCAGATCATTTTGTATTTAACTATACCAATGAGCATAATGTCGCAAATATTTACATAGATCTTTCACATCAACAAAATTTAGATAAAATCTTTAAAGATAATTGTTTATACTATCTTGTAAATTTCCAAACTCTAAAATCATCAGACAAAGAAAAAGTGTTAAACCTTGCTTTAAAAAAAGCTGTTATTATACATACAAGTACAAATGTTGAACATAGTGATTTTCAAATTTTAGAACTGGGTGAGGATGAGAAAAACTTCGAAAGTAATGGAATTTTAACTATTGATAATTATGTTAAACATATTATCATTAGTTATCAAAATGTCTTTCCTGATACAGATTTGTCAAAAAAATTAGGAATTTCTAGAAAATCTTTATGGGAAAAAAGGAAAAAATATGGCATTACAAAGAAAAAATAGTATTACAATCTCAGAAGAAGAATACGAAGTTTTATGTTTTATCAAAGAAGGAGTTTTTGGTTCTTTTACAAAATTAATGAATCAAAAAGAAAGAGATGAAGTTATAGCCACAGGAATGATACATAAACAAAAAATTCCTTATACTCTTACCTTTGCACCTGCAAGTACAAAAGAAAATAATACTGCTTTAGAAAATGCAAAAGTTGGCGATAAAATAGACTTTATTTGCAATGATAAACCCATAGGACATATCATTTTAGAAAGCAAATTTGAAAATGATAAAAATAGCAATGATATTTTTAGACCTAATGCTTGCTTGATCCAAGATTTTGGAAAAATTTGTATAAGTGGTGAATTTGAAATTTATCACAATAATATCAAAGCCATTAAAGAAGATTTTGAAAAAATCAAAAAAAGATTAAATCCTTCTAATATCACAGCCATTGTTTCAAGTTTTGATCCTTTTCATAGAGCACATGAGAGAATTTTAAGATGGGCTATAGAACAATCTGATTTAGTGATTATTTTCCTTATAGAATCCTATGAAAACAACGGATTGAGCTTAAAACTCAAAAAGCGTTGTTTTGATGTTTTTGCGCAAAATTACTTACCATCTTCTAGGGTTTTACTCATACCTTTACATAATATCAAAATTTTTGCCTCGCATTTAAACCCTGTGCTTGAGTGCGCTTTGGCTAAAAGTTTTGATTGCAATAAACTTTTTGTAGGACAAAATCATGCAGGACTTGGAATGTATTTTAATCAAAACAGAACCTTTACCGTGCTTGATGATTTTGCAAAAGATTATAATATAGAAGTTACCATACTTCCTGAATTTGTATTTTGTGATGAATGTAAAATGGTAGTAAGTACCAAATCATGTCCCCATGGAGCTCATCATCATATGAAATACCATGGTGATTCTTTAAAAAATTTACTTAGACTTGGTATCATTCCACCAGCAGTTTTTATAAGAAGAGAAATTTCAGCTTTGATTTTATCTGAGCTTTTCCCAAATCGCTTTCATAATAAACAAAATATCTATAGCAATCTTTTCCCTACACATGGTATTTTAGAGTATCGAAGCGATAAAGAATTTTATGAGCAACTTATAAAACTTCATCAAATGTCATATATGGTGTAATCATGCAAAAATTATTTTTAACTTTTTTTTATTCAGGTAGTGTTAATAAAGCTCCAGGAACCTTTGGTACAATAGCAGCGCTAATCCCTGCTTTTTTTATTTTAAGGTATTTGGGTATAGGAACTTTAATCTTGCTTGCAATTTTACTTTTTTTAATCTCTATAAAAATCATCGATCAATATGAAAAACAAACAGGCATACACGATGATAAGCATATTGTAATAGATGAAGTTGTTGGGGTATTTTTAGCCTTGGCAATTTGCGGACAGAGTGTTTTTACTTTTTTGCTTTCTTTTGTTTTATTTAGATTTTTTGATATCACAAAACCTTCTATCATAGGTAAAATTGACAAAAAAACTAAAGGTGGTTTAGGCGTAATGCTAGATGATGTTTTAGCAGGAATTTTCGCAGGATTATTTAGTGCAGTAATTTATGGAATTTTACTTAAATTTGATCTTTTATGGTTTGATATAAGCATTATGGAGATATTTTAGCTTTAAAAACACAGTCTAAAGTAACTATAAACATACCGAAAATAGGTAAAACAAGAAAGATGTGAAGATCGTGGAGCAATTGTTGATATGACTGAATAAGATCAACTTATCAAATGCAATATAATTTTTCTAAGACAAGATTTGCTTAATCTATCTTAGAAAAACCTCAACCGCAATTTTCTTATTTTTTATTACAATAAAATAATTTTAATTTTTAAAAAAAGTTAGTATAAAGGGTGCAACCCTTTAGCTTTTTTATTTAATAAATCCGCTTGCAAGAACCAAATCTTTATCGTAAAATACCGCCATTTGTCCGCTAGCAAGCCCATAAACAGGCTCTTGTAAAATGATTTTTGCACTTTTATCTTCATTAATCAAAACTTTACATGGGGTCGATCTTGATCTATAGCGTATTTTTACTTCACAATCTAGCTCTTTAGCATCAACAAATAAATTAATATTATCAAGATTAAATTCACTTATCTTAAGTTCTTCTTTTTTACCTACTATGATTTCATTTTTTTTAGGATCAATTTTTAACACAAAATGTGGCTCATGAGCCCCGCGTACCTCAAAACCTCTTCTTTTACCTATGGTATAGTGCATATAACCTTCGTGTTTTCCTACTTCTTTACCACTACTATCTCTTACAATACCTGGAATTTTAGTATCCATAAACTGATCTAAAACTTGCACATAAGTATCTTCCACAAAACAAATTTCAGAACTTTCCTTTTGTGTTGCAAAAGATTTTAAAACATCAATTGTAGAAGCAAATTTTTTCACATCTTCTTTTCTCATCTCTCCAAGAGGGAAAATCAAATATTCCAAAGCCTCTTTCTCTGCATTTGCTAAAAAATAGCTTTGATCCTTACTCTCATCAACTGCAATTTTAATCAAACCATTTTCTATCCTTGCATAATGACCTGTGGCTAATTTCTCACAACCCAAACTCTTAGCAAATTCTAAAAGCTTGCCAAGCTTAATAAAGCGATTACACAAAGCACAAGGATTTGGCGTCTTTCCTTCTTTGTAGGTATTAACAAAAGGCATATAAACTTGATTTTTAAAATCTTCTTGTAAGTCTAAAATATGATATTTGATGTCTAAAAATTTAGCAACTTTTTCAACTTTTTGTATATTTTCTTCATGATAATTAGCTTTTCCATGAAGCTTCATATAACAACCTATAATCTCATGTCCTGCTTGCTTTAACTTATAAGCAGTTACAGTGCTATCTACACCCCCACTCATTGCAACAAGAATTTTCATCTTTTTCCTTTATCATTCTTATAATTTCATCTAAATCATCACTTATACTATACTTTAACTCATCATTTTTAGATATAGTTCCAAGTTCTAGTAAAGAAGTTTTGATAAATTCATCAAGAGGTTGCCAAAATTTTTGCCCAACTAAAATAATAGGAACATCTTTTTTAAAACTAAGTTGCTTAAGAGTAAGAATTTCAAAAAATTCATCTAATGTTCCAAAGCCGCCTGGGAAAATCACAAAAGCTAGACTCTTTTGGATAAGAGCCATTTTGCGAATGGCTAAGCTCTTAAAAGTGATATTATACTCTAAAAAGTCATTTGCTTTTTGCTCAAATGGTAAATGTATATTAAATCCAAAAGATTTTAAGTGGGAAGTTTGACTTTGCATAGCGCCATGATTAGCAGCTTGCATAATACCACCGCCACCACCACTGATGATGCTATAACCCTCATCAGCTAACTTTTGAGCTAATTTTGAAGCCAAAATACAATACTCATTGTCTTCTTTTAATCTTGCAGAACCAAAAAAAGTTATAGCATTTTTTAGGTTTGGCATGTTAGCAAATTTTTCTAAATCTTGGATTATTTTTTCATTCATTTTATAACCTTTAGTTAAAATAAATTCCATTCTAGCTAAATTTTTATAATAATCTTTTATGTAATTTTTAAATAATTTTCTTTTACAAACTGCATTAAATTAGATTTTTTTAAATTTCTAAACTTTCAAATTCACACTTTTATATATTATGCACACTTAATTATGAAAAGATTTTAGTAAATTCGTTATTATTTAAATCTTTACATCTATTTTAACACCAAAAAGAATTTTCAACTCATCGCTTGTACAAAATTTATCTTCTAATAGTTTTTTTTACAAGTTCGTTTCTTGTACTATCATCTTTGTAAGTTTCTTTGTTTTTACTTTCTGCTTGTATAGGTTTAAAGGGTTTTTCTTTGTCTTCTTGCATACTAATATCATTATTATTAGCAAGTAGCATTTTATCGCCCATAGTCATTTCAAATTCTTTTACAAACTCATCGTGTCTTTGTTTGAAGTCAAGATATTTAGTTTTAAATTCTTCTAGGGTTAAATCTTCTTGTAAAAGTTTATTAAATTCATTCCTAAAATTAGATGCTTTTATAGTAATATCAGATCCAAGATTAAACATTTGAGAGTAAGAAGAAAAGTTCATCAATTTAATATCTTCATCTTTTATATCCCAATTATCATCTTTACCAAGATTTTTAAGTGAAGACTTTTCTATTTTATTTGGATCTTTTAAAGCATTTGACTTCATAAAGTTATTAAATTCTTGCATATCTTTTTTGCTAATATTTTCATCAAGTCCGAATATTTTAGGATTATACTCAAATTTTTTTCCACGATAAGGCAAAGCACCTTCTCCTGTTACAACAGCTACTCCATGCTTGTTTATTTTAAAGTCAATATTTTTATCTTGCTTAAAATTTGAAGTATTATAGTTATAGTTTAAATTTGAATTTATACTATTTATCATGGCTTATTCCTATATCTCAAATAATTACCACTAAGAGCCATTTCCATATCATTTTTATATTTGGAACTAATTTCTTTAATAACTTGGTAATTATTTAAAACAGCACTTGAATTCACCCTATACCAAGAACCTAATTGCTCATTAATAACAGCTATGCCATAGGAAAAATATACAAATCTTTGTCCTAAATTTGATACACCTATATTTCTTTTACTGTATAACCAAGATAATAGTGGTATGGATCATCGCCTACTATGCTCATAGTTTTCCAAAGTCTTTTTTGGTTAGCATATGTATGGTTATTATTTACCATACAATTTGTGACTTCTATACCACACATTCCACCAAATTGCCTTAATCCCTGACTATTCCAATAATATGTATCGCCATTGTTATCTGTATAGTATCCTATTTCACTCGGTGTAGTTTTGGCAAAAGCTAAAAGCTCATCATTTGCAACTAGCTTAAAACTAACTCTATACCCACCCTTAACTTGTTTCATCTCATCTAAATTAAGAGCTTTAACCCCTTGAGAATTATCACTTAAAGCACCATTACTAACTTTAGCTAAAAAATCCCCAGCAAAAGCAGAACTTACTAACAAAGAACCTAAAATCAAAGAACTTGTTAACTTCTATAACTTCCTTTTTTAGCTATTTTTACTCTTTTTTAAAAAATATCACAAATTACATATTAAAATCAATTTGTTATTTGAAACATTTATTATTTTAATGGAAAAAATCTAAAAATATTTAGAAAGGTAACAATGAAAAAGATTTTCTTAACATTTATGGTTTTACTTAGTTGTGTTTTTGCTAGTGATGAACTAAGTATAGACAGTTTATTTAAAAAGCAAATAGGCTTAAAAGTATCACAAGCTTTTCTTTGCTTAGTACAGGAAATGCAAATTCTTATGCACTTTATCCCTAACATCATTGTAGGTGGAGATCCTAAAATTTGGAATGATACAAAACAAGTATTTTTAACTCAAACTTTTATTTATACCCTAACACCCAACTTCGATATACTTGTGTCAGGAGGAGGGAGTTATGCAAGACAAGAATATAGGAATTTTCTTACGGGGGATTTTGAAAATAAAAATCGTATAGGATTTGATAATCTTTGGCTAGGTTTTATTTATACAGGAGATAGCATTGCAGACTTAATTCCACAAATTACCTTTCAAACTGCAGTCGTTCAAAGAGAAAAAGCAATCAATCAAACCAAAAACTTTTATCTAAAATCACAAAGCTTACAAGCTAGTTTAAGGGGATATAGCGATCCTGTTGTATATAGCATTTATACCGGTTTTGGTTATAATCAATCAAGAAAATTTAAAACCCTTAAAATAGAGTATGGAAATAGTATTTATGTGGGTGGGGATTTATCTATCATACTAAGTCCTAAGATTACTTTAGATTTAGGAGCAGAGTAAAGATTTCAAACCGAGCAAAAAATCAATGGTTATCAAAATTCTGAAGTGCGTTCTATTCCAACTTTAAGTCTAGGTTCTACTTATAGCATTAATTCAGATACCGCAGTTTCTGTTAATGCTAGTTTTTTTTTGGGGGGGGGAAGTTCTGCTTCGCCTGATAGTATATTTGGGATAAGCTTATGGAGAAAATTTTAAAAATTTTATTATTTTTATCCATTCTTTCTTTGAATGCAAAAGCAGAATGGGTAGTCAAGTCTTATCAAGAAATTAAAAACGAAAGAGTAATAAGACAAACTTACGAGCAATCTTGCGGGGCTTCATCTTTGGCAACTTTAATCAATATACTTGATGATAAAAAGTTTGATGAGCTTAAACTTTTACAAACCATGAGCGGACAAAAGCTTTATACGGATATGGTAAGCTTTGCAGATTTAAGCGATGCGGTTAAAAAGCTAGGTTATGAAAGCAATTCATACCAAATCAATAGAGAAAGCTTAGACAAGCTTGTAAATATTCCAATGCTTGTAAAAATTGAAGACGACCCACGCTTCCCACATTTTGTGGTAATTATTAATCACAAGGGGAATTATTTACAAGCGCTTGATCCAAGCCATGGAGAATACATAAGCTCTAAAAGTCAATTTTTTAGTATTTAGGATAGATATAATAAAGGCTGTTATGCTTTAATTGTTACTCCTAAAAAAGAGTTAAAACCTTTCAAGCTAAACACTCCAAAATCTTTACATTTTGATTTTAAGCCTTTTAGCTTATATTGATTTTTATTGTTTTTTGATTAGAGAACTAATTTTTCATCTTAATTGCTCTAATCTTTCTTTTTTAGAGCCAATCTCAGTAATTTGTACTCCAAAATTTCCATCTACAATAACTACTTCCCCATAGGCAATCTTTTTATCACCTATTAAAATTTCTAAAGGATCATTAGCTAATTGATCAAGCTCGATAACTGAACCTATGTCCATAGTTAAAACATCCTTTAAAAGCATTTTTTTACTACCAATACGCACTCTTATAGGCAAACGCACATCCATAATCAAGCCGATATTTCTTAACTCTTCAACGCTTGCTAAGGTTTTATGGTCTTGAGTATGCTCTTCATGAGTTGTAACAATTTCTTCTAAATCGGTTTTAGTTAAAACTTTATAAATTTTCTCATCAAATACTAAGGAAATTTTCTCTTCTAAATCAGCTATTTTTACATTATATAAATATATTTTATGAAAGCCGCCAAGTTCTAGACTATCTGCAACAAATTCACAATTTTCTAAACTAAATTCCATTTTTGGAATTTCTTTTTGTGCACCTAAGGTTGTAGAAAATGCTGAAATGATATTTTGTATAGCTTCTTTAGCCGCGTCCATTTCATCTTCATTTAGCTCACTATTTTTAGAGATTTCTTCTTCTCCCATCATCCACTCACCAATTGCACTCATTAAAACCGCACTTGCTAAGATTTTGATTTTCATCTCATTATTGACACTAAAAGTAGCACTAACTAATGGCGGAGTCATAGAATCTTGAGAATTTACATCATACTCATAATACTCGCTAAATTCAGCACTTTTCCCTGTTAAGCCTTCTATTGTGCTTATGCACTCGTTGACAAATATGCCTAAAAAATCATTGATCATCTTCTTCCTCTTCTAACTCTTCATTTTCATCATAAGAATTTGCCTTTGCTCTTCTTTCATCTTCATATTTTTCAAGCATTTCTTTAATCTCATCTTTATCAGTTTTAATAAGTTCTAAGATTTTAATCGACTTTCTAAATCTATGAAGTCCTACTTGAGCTAAAAATACTTCTTTTTTATCTATGGCTACTATAGCTTTATCATCTGCACTTCTATCAAGTTTTAAAATATCTCCTTGTTTTAAATCTAAAAATTCATTTACATTGATAAAAGTTTTACCAAGCATAGCTTCATAAATCACTTCAGCACGACCGATCAAAGTTTTAAGTTCTTTGTTTCTTGACTTTTTAGCCGAAGTTTCACCCATCATAATATCACGATTTGCTAAACGGCTCAAAATACTTTCCAAATGCACAACTGGATAGCATATATTTACCATACCACTTGAATTTCCTATGATAATCTCCATTACCACCATGATAACAATCTCATTTTGAGAAACAATTTGCACAACATTTGGACTTGATTCTTTTGCTTCAACACTTGGATAAATTTCCGTAACATTCATCCAACTTTCTTTAAGTCTTTGCATAATAATACGCAAAATAGAATCAAGCAAGTTAAGTTCTATTTCTGTAAGCTCTCTTAAGGTGTCAAAACTTTCACCTTGACCACCCAAAAGCCTATCTATCATAGGGAAAGCAATACTTGGATTGATCTCTAAAACACAATTTCCATCTAAAGGCTTAATAGAAAAAACATTAAAGCTTGTCGGTGAAGGTAAAGACATCAAAAATTCACCATAAGTCATTTGATCAACTGAGTGTAGTTTAATCTCAACTATACTTCTCATCATAGATGAAATTTGCGAAGCAAGATTTCTAGCTAATTTATCATGAATTCCTTTAATAGAACGAAGTTGTTCTTTTGAAACCCTATTTGGACGCTTAAAATCATATACTACAATATCTCTTTTATCTTCTATTTCTTCTAATTTTGAAGAAGCAGCACTATCATCGCTATCATCATCAACGACTTCTAAAAGAGCATCAATTTCTTCTTGGGAAAGTATTTCAGCCATTAAACTAGCCTTTCTCTAATCTTCTTAAGCAAACGCTTATGAATTTGTGAAATTCTTGACTCGCTAATCTCTAAAATCTCTGCAATTTCTTTTAAATTTAATTCTTCATAATAATAAAGCTGTATCACAAGCCTTTCTCTTTCTTTAAATTCTTCCAAAACCGCGTTGATTTTTTCTATTAATTCTTCTTTTTCTATTTGTTCTATGATATTACTATCATTAAAACAATTTAGCTGTTCATCTAAAGGCATAACAAGCGATATAGCATGAGCTGCTCTTGCTTCTTTTACCTTTTCTACTTCTAAATTTAATCTTTGTGCTAAATACTCATCATCAGGTTCTTTTTCATTCTCTTGATAAAACTCATCTATAATAGCATCAATATCTTTGATGATTTTTCTATTGCTTCTACTCATTACATCAAGGCTTCTTAGATAATCAAGCATAGCTCCATTTACTCTTTTTCTTGCAAAACCCCAAAAATTGTCATTTTGTTCTTTATCATAGCGACGCGAGAGTTTAATCATCTCTTCTACGCCAATACTAATTAAATCATTTACATCAATACTTGCGGGCAAACGCTCTTTAAGTCTAAAAGCCATAGCTCTTAATGCGGGCATATAAGAGATGACTAAGTCATCTTGTTCTTTTTTTAGCGTAGAAGCATAAGCATTATGCGGCTGCATGTTTTACTTTTCTTTTTGAAGAGCTATCAAGTTTTTTAAGGTCTTCACGCTCTTCTTGAAGTTTTTCAAGCAAGTAATCCATTTTCTTTTCTCTTGCAGCTAATTCTGCTATAAAGCTATTATTTTCATTTTCATATTTTTCTTTATTAAAGCTTCTACCACTAATTTTATTTGCATCTACAAAAATCATAATTACTATATGGATTAACACATAAAATACAAAAGTAATCAAACAAGTATATACAACTATCTCTACTGCATCTTCTATATTAACTATGGTGAACATTAATCCTATAAAAAAACCACAAACAGTAAAAAAAGCAACAAAATTTTCTGGTCTCATCTTTTTCCTTCAATCTAAAAACGATCCAAAAGCTTTTTGAAGAAACTCATAATGCTTTTATCTCCCACATTATTAAGCACTTTTTGTTCCAACCTATACAAAAGCTTAGAAGCTATGGCTTTGAGTTCATCACTTGCATTAGTATCATCATCGCTAAATAAAGTTCTTTTTTTAATACTAGAACTAATATCTTTACTTTGACCTAAAAATCCTAAAAATTCTAAATTTAAATTATGCTTAATGTTAATATCTGCTACTTTTTTAATATTATCAAAAATTCTTAAAGCCTCATTTTCATTTCTAACTACATTAAATACCATTAATAAATTCTCTTTAGTCTTTGAAGTAGTTTTTATAGTAGCATAAGCATCGGTAATTGCGGCAGGATCAGGTACAGTTATGACAATAACCTCATCAGACATTTCTAAGAAATTCCCTATATTACCACCAATACCTGCTCCTGTATCAATGATTAAAAAGTCTAAATCATCTAAAATACTTGTTTGATTTAAAAATCTCTCATAAATATTTTTATCATTGTATTTTAAAATTTCATCGCCACTCTCACCTGGGATAAGCCATAAATTTGGCTTGACTTCTATTAGAATATCTTCTAGTGAGCATTCACCTTTTAAAACATGTAAAAGGTTTTTTTCTACACGCACATTTAAAATCACATCTAAATTTGCAAGCCCTATATCTGCATCAAAAAGCCCTACTTTATATCCATTTTTAGCTAGGATGTTGCCCAAATTTGCACTAAAAGTACTTTTTCCAACCCCACCTTTACCGCTAGTAACTGCGATAAAATGGGTATGTTTTACATTTGAGTTTTCATTTTTTACTAGATCTTTTAATTTTTCTGCTTGATTACTCATTTTCATCCCTTCTAAAACCTTCTAACACACAACGCACCAAAAAGTCGCTATTTGCTACTTCTATATCATCAGGTACTTCTTGACCTATGGAAAAAAAGCTCATCGGAGTGCTAGTTTCATAAAGCAAAGAAAACACATTTCCAAATACTTTTGTTTCATCAAATTTTGTAATGATTAAAGTGTCTATATTTAAAAATGAAAAATTATTATAAGTTTCTAATAAATCTTCATATTTTGTATTTGCTGAAAGCACTAAATTCACATCAATTTGCGCATTAGAATGCGATAAAAATTCTTTTGTTTTTTCAAGTTTTGCCTTATCATACTGTGAATTTCCGGTTGTATCTACTAAAATAACCTCACAAGTATTTAAACTTCTAATCGCATCATCTAAGTCATTTGGCTCTATACTATCAATAATAGGAAGTTTCATCATCTTAGCATATTGGAAAAGTTGCTCTACTGCGCCTATTCTATAAGTATCAAGAGTTATAATACCGGTTTTATAGCGTCTATCCCCATAAGCATAGCGAAAAGCAAGCTTTGCTAAAGTTGTAGTTTTACCTACTCCTGTTGGACCTACTAACATCATGATTTTTTGCTTTTTAATTTCACTTTCTAAACGGCATGGAAGCATATTACGCAAAAGTGAGTAAAAATACCTTTGCACTGCTTCTTGATTTGCTTTCATGGTGCTTGGCATATTTTCAATAGTCGCTTTCATAATCGCTTCTAAATGCGCTTCTTGCATGCCACTTGCTTTAGCTTGCTTATAAATACTTGCAAACTCAGGTGGTATAGCTAATTCTTTGCGTAAATCTGCCTTATCATCCCACATCATATCCACAAGTAAATTCATTTTATCATTAAGCTTGTTCATTTGTTTTTCAAAAGCTTCTATTTTTTTATCATAATTTGGATTTGGCATAGAAAAATCTTGATAGTTTGAAACCTTGCTAATTTCTGAACTAACTTGAGAAAGTTTGTTTTTTAAATTTAAAAAATTATCATCTTTTTTGCTTGTATTTAAATAAGGATTAATAGGTTTTTGCTTAGCTTTTGAAGAAAAATCAAGCACTACATCTTCTTCTTTTTTTTCATCTTCAAGTTTTGAAGCTTGAATTTTAGCCTCAGGAAAACTTGCTGTATTTGGTTTTTTCTTTGGTGGCATAGGCAAATTATTTTGTTTTAAATGCTCTTCATAATCAGCTTCTTCAATCGCCACTATAACCTCATACAAAGGCTTTTGATTGATAGTTTTTGGACGAATTTGCTTATTAGTTACTATCAAAGCCTTATCGCCATAATCTTGCTTGACCTTAGGTATAATCTCATCTGTGCTTTCAACCGTAAAAGTATGAATCAATTGTCCCATATTTTTCCTTATCTTAACAAGCCCAAAGGCAAAGTTACGCTAATTCTATCATTTACCCCCACATGAGGCACTATGCAATACTCATCTTTACGCGCTTTTTTTGAAAAATACAACAAATCTAAATCAAGCGTTCTAGGAGCATTTTTAAAAGTTCTTTTTCTTTTGAATTTAAACTCATAAAAAAACAAAACTTTTAAAAGTGCTCTTGCATGCAAACTTGTGCTTACAACCATCACTGCATTAGTAAAGTCTTTTTGCTCTTCAAAGCCAAAAGCTTTATTAATCAAAAATGGCGATGTTTGCAATACTTGCAAGCGTTTATCTTGCATTAAAAGCCTAAATAAACTCCGAAAGCGTTTTTTTTCATCTTCTATATTGCTTCCAAGTCCTATAATGGCTATGTATTTTCCTTTTTTATCAGTCTTTGAATAAAAAGGAAAAAAACGAATTTTTTCTAACCTTCTAGCCCCTTTAATCAGCAAGTTATAACACCACTGCCTTTTCTTTATCAAGATAGACCATATCTTCTATCCTAATGCCAAGTTTATCTTTGATATAAATTCCAGGTTCAATGGTAAATACCATACCTTCTTTTAGCTCATAATCACTTCTTGGACTAATATTTGGCAACTCATGTATATCAAGTCCCACTCCATGCCCTAAGCTATGAATAAATTCTTTTTCAAAACCTGCGTTTTTAATCACTTCTCTTGCGATAAAATCAAGCTCACTTGCCATCATACCAACGCGTGCTTTTTCTATAGCTTGAAGCTGAGCTTGCTTAACCACTTCATAAATTTGCATAATTTCTTTATCTTTAAAATTTGGCTTATTTTTATCAAAAACTATACCATTCTCATCAAAACAAGCCGTTCTTGTACGATCAGAACAATACCTTTGATAAACCACACCCGCATCAACTAATAACAAATCTCCATATTCTAAACATTTATCACTAGGTAAAGCATGTGCTTTAGCTGCGTTTTCATTAATAGCTACAATAGGTGAAAAAGAAAGTCCTAAAGCACCTTTTTTTTGAAAAATTTCACATGCTTTAAAATGTAATTCTTTTTCGCTTTTTCCATGGCCTTCTTGGCTGATAAATTTAGCAAATTCTTCAAAGCATTCTTTACCAAAATTTACAGCCTTTTGCAAAAGTTGTAATTCCTTGGCATTTTTTATAATGCGTTTATTTTTACTTAAGTCTAATTTTTCTTCAAAAACGATATTAACACTTTTACTAAGTTCTTTAAATTCAAAATAGCTAAAGTCTTTTGGGTCAAAACACACCCTATCAATTCCTGCTTCTTCTAAAAGCTCTCTAGCACTAGCAAAAAGATCTTGTGCTAAAACTACCTTAGCATTTTTTATCATTTCGCTAGCTTCAAAGCTATATCTTGCATCAGTAATGAAAAAAGCTTTATCTTCAAGTTTTAAAAATAAAGCATTATCGCAAGAATAGCCGCACTCATAAAAAAGTGCATTTTCGTTTTTTAAGATAAAATTCATTGATTTGCTTGTTGTGCTTTTGCTTGAGCTGCTTTATATGCATTGATTTGATCAAAAATTTGGAAAAGTCCCATTAGAGCCATATGATAACCAAAAGGACCAAAACCTACCACGCTACCTGCACAAACTGGCGCTATCATGCTTTTTTGTCTGAATTCTTCTCTTCTGTAAGTATTGCTAATATGCACTTCAATCACAGGCATATTAATCGCTGCAATTGCATCGCGGATTGCTATAGAAGTGTGTGCATAAGCAGCTGGATTAATAATCACTCCATCTACACTGCCTAAGCATTCTTGAATTTTATCAACTAACTCACCTTCAAAATTACTTTGAAAAAACTCAATCTCCACATTAGCTTGTTTTGCGGCTTGTTTCATTTGCTCGTGGATATCTTCCATTTTCATATTACCATAAATGTGAGTTTCTCTTACACCAAGCATATTAATGTTTGGTCCTTGTATCACCATAACTTTCATAATCTAACCTTTATTTAGTAAAATTTACTATATTATAACACTTTAAAGCTAAATTTTAGCTACAATTTACCTTTTTAAAGGATGGAAAATGTTTATAATAGCACCCAAAATCATCCTAACCTGTGATGATAAATTTAGTATTTTAGAAAAAAAAGCTATTCTTTTTGATGATAATATTTTAGAAATTGATACTTTAGAAAATTTACAAAAATCCTATCCAAAAGCCAAGCTTATACCAACTCCAAAAAATACCTTACTTTTACCCGCCTTTATCAACCCGCACACACATTTAGAATTTAGTGCAAATAATGGAAATTTAGTCTTTGGAGACTTTTTAAAATGGCTTGATAGCGTTTTTAATAACCGCGAGCAATTAAACGAAAAAGCCAAAGAAAAATTAATCTCACAAAATATTCATAAAATGCTAAAAAGTGGCACTGCTACTATAGGAGAAATTTCAAGCTTTGGGGGCGATTTAAACCCTTGTGTAAATTCACAAGCTAGAGTGATATTTTTCAATGAAATTTTAGGTTCAAGTGAAAATTTTATCCAAGCAAAAAAAGAGGAATTTTTAACTCGTTATGAAAAAAGCATGAGCTTTAAAACTTCTAAATTTATCCCTGCTATTTCAGTGCATGCACCCTACTCAACCCACCCAGAGCTTGCTAAATTTGCTATAAAACTTGCTAGAGAAAACGATCATTTGCTAAGCACACATTTTCTTGAAAGCAATCATGAAAACAACTGGCTAAGGTTTAAAAAAGGTGGTTTTAAAAAGAGCTTGGCTAAATTTAGCAAAAATCCTATGCCATTTTACACTCCGCAAAGCTTTTTAGAACTTTTTAAAGATCAAAGGACTTTATTTACACATTGTGTGTATTTTAAAGAATGGAATTTGCTAGATAAAAATCTGCACTCAATCACGCATTGTGCTTTTTCAAATAGGCTTTTGAGTAAAAATACTTTTAAATTAAAATCTGCTTTAAAAAATGGTATTAATATCCATCTAGGAACCGATGGCTTAAGTTCAAATACTTCTTTAAGCATGCTTGATGAAATGAGAGTAAATTTACTTATGCATGATGATTTAGAGTTAGAAAATTTTGCTAAAATGTTACTTTTAATGGCAACAAATAAAGCCGCAAAAGCCTTAAATTTAAACCTAGGTCAAATTCAAAAAGGCAAAATAGCTGATTTTAGTCTTTTTGCTTTACCAAATAGTGCAAATTTAAAACAACTTCCTTTGCAATTTATCTTACAAAGCAAAGAAGTGTTAAAACTTTTTATAGAAGGAAAAGAATGCAAATTATAAAATCATTTTTTAAAGGAATTGGAAAAACCATTTCTTATATCAACACTTATTTTAAAACCTTTGTGTTTTTGTTTATCGTGTTTTTAATCCTTACTCCAAGCGGGGATAATGCCAAACTTTCTAATGCAAACCTAGCTCAAATTAATCTTAAAGGTGAAATTAGCGATGCAAGCAATCTTTTAGAACAAATTTACAAAGTCAAAGATGATAAAGCTATAAAAGGGGTTTTGCTTTTTATAGATAGCCCTGGTGGAGCTTTTGCACCAAGCATGGAAATAGCTTTAGCTATACAAGATCTTAAAGCTAAAAAACCTGTGGTAGTCTATGCAGGTGGAACTATAGCAAGCGGAAGCTACCTAAGCGCGGTGGGAGCTGATATGATCATCGCTAATCCTGCTAGCTTTGTAGGATCTATTGGGGTAATTATGCAAGGTTTTGAAGTAAGTGAGCTTGCACAAAAACTTGGTATAAATGAGCAAACCATCAAAGCAGGAAGCTATAAAGAAGCAGGAACTTTCATGCGTAAATGGAGTGAAGATGAAAAAAACTTTTTGCAAAATTTAGCCAATCAAAGCTATGAACTTTTCACGCAATTTGTCGCTAAAAATCGCAAGCTAGACTTAAACCAAACAAGCTCATGGGCTGATGCGAAAGTGTTTTTAGCAAATGAGGCTTTAAAATTAAAACTCATTGATAAAATAGGCAATTACGAGCAAGCCAAAAAAGAGTTAGAAAAACTAGCCAAAGTGCAAAACCCTATCTGGCAAAAAGAAGATGCTATAGATAAGTTTTTAAAACGATTAGAAGAGCAAAGTGCTAGCTTTTTTGCTAACACTTTAGCGCAATTTTTCACACAAGTAAGCTCACAAAAAATTTATTAAGATTTAATAATCTCATAAAACCCATAAGTATCATTTTCTAAAAAGCCTTTGTATAAAGGCTTTAGCTTTAAATCTAACTTAACATTTTCAAAGGTATTTAAATTCGAGTTTGAAAAAATCAAAAGCATGTCTAGCTCATCTTTAAAGGCTTTTAAAAAATTCTCCCCACCCTCATACATGATGAGCTTTGCTTCACTAGGAATACTTGTAAAAATTTCTCTTTTAGGTACGCTAAATAAAGGAATGTTTGGATCAAAACTTTCTAAATTTTGATGGCTTAGTATGCATAAATTTGGTGCTTTAGCTTGAACTAACCTTGCATCTAAAATAGGCCTATCATGTCTTATAGTTTCTCCGCCCACTACAAGCAAATCAAGCTTTGAGCGTAATGCATGGGCATAGGTTCTACTTGCTTTAGAACTTACGATTTTACCATAAGCAGAGCCATTTAAAGAAAGGGCTAGTTTAAAAAATTTAAAACTTGATTTTTGCCATTTTAAAAAAGGCTTTAAAAGCTCTTTGGCTCTTTGCTCGCAAATTCCCATGTGAACTTTTATGCCTTGATCTTTTAAAAACTCTGCCCCACCGCTTGCGAGCTTATGCTCATCTTTAGTAGCGATAAAAACTTCACTAAAACCAAGTGTACTAAAAAGCTTTGCACAAGGTGGGGTTTTACCCTGATGATTACAAGGTTCTAAACTCACATAAGCACTAGCGCCTTTTAATAACCCCTGATGATTTTTGCAAATAAACTCATGCAAATCATTTGCATTTTGTGGTAAATCTAAATTTGGATTAAGTGCTTTTAAGGCTTTACTCACTGCTTCAAGTTCTGCATGAGCCTTGCCTGCTTCTTTGTGTGCTTCTATGCTTAAGATTTTGCCATTTTTGTCTAAGATCACACAACCTACGGCTGGATTAGGGTAGGTTAAAAGCTGATATTTCCAAGCTTCATCTATAGCTAAATTCATATAAAATTCGTGATTCATATTACTTCCTAAAAAGGTAAAGGTGCAAAAAATACCTTAAGCTTTACATGCTCATCGCAAGCTTTTAAAAAACCTTGCGCTAAAAACTTAATATCTTTAGTTTTTAATTTCTCTCTTAAATCAAAAGTTCTCTCACATAGAGGATAAATGAGATAAATTTCCTTTATCTCGTATTTATTTACATAAGCAAACATTTGATATAAATCACTTTGCGATATACCATGTTTTTTCTCATCTTCGTTATCATCTGGAATTTTCCATTTGGTATCTAATATCATTTTATTTTCTATATATAAATCAGGCTTTAACATAAAACATTTTTCATCATTTTTTGAGATTAAATACTTTCCACTACTTTTGGTTTTTATATTTTTGCTAGGATTAGCAAGTTTAAACATATAAGCCACATAGTTTTCAAAAAGTTTTTCCATAGGAAAAAGTAAAGCAAAGGCTTCGTTTTTACCTTTATATGGAGCAAAGCTTTGATTTTGTAAAAATATCTTACACCAAGAAAGTATATTTTCATAATAATCAAAATGTCTTGAAATTTTAAAACTAAAATCTTTTTCATAATTTTTAGAAAATTCTACCTCATCAAGCATTTGCATAGCTTTGATGATTTTAAATTTATTCGAGCTTGTTTTGGATTTTAAAAAATTTAGGGTTGATTTTATCAAACGATTTGGCGCTATGTCTAAAACAAATTCATCACTACTTGTGAAAAATCTTTCTTTGTGTATTAAATTTGATTTTATATGCTCATTAAACAGCAACTTTCCTTTTAAAAAAGTTCTATTTTCCTCACTACTTACATAAGATCTCATCAAACCTTTTTTATACACACTATCAAATTCATCTAAAAACATCGTGATAAATACTTCAAACAAAGGCATTTTGGCAATTTGTAAAGATGAAATTTGAGACTTTTTAAAGGGAGAATTTTTTAAGGTTTTTAACATGTTGATTAAAAGAATACTAGGATTAACTTCATAATCTTTTTTATAAAAATCATCATTTATAGAGATATTTTCTAATTCGTAGTATTTTTTTAATTTTTCTTTATCATAATTTGAGGTTTTATCCTCTTTTTTATAGCTATCCAAATTTGTGCATTTTGGCAAGATCTCTAAAACACCACTTTTAGTCTGTATAATGCCGACATAATTTTTAGCTTTTAAGGTGTTTTTATTTTTAAAGCCTAGAAGACTTTCATTATTTTTTGCAAAGTCTTCTAGCTCTTTATAAAATATTTCAGTCTTTTCTTTGAAAATTTCTTTTAAATCTTCTTTAGAAAAAGCTTGATATTCGATGATAGAAAAAGTGTTAATTGTTTTCATTATTCATATATTTTTTTAAAAGTAGCTTCATCCCATTTTTGACTATCACTAAACTTATAAATAACCTTATCACTTTCTATAAATTCTGTCATATTTTTTAAATAATCTTTATTTTCAACAATAACATTTTCCAACATACCATTTTTATTTAAAACTGCGTCAATCAAAGCATAATCATTATAAAAATACTCTTGCAATAGTGGGATGATTTTATTTTGAAAAACATTTTTTAATTTCTCTAAACTATCAATGCCTATAAAAAATGCATGGCCTATAGTCTTTTCTCTATCTAGCAAGTATTCTATACGCGTATTGATAGCTTCTAGTAATTTTTGTAAATTTACACCTTTGCAATTATCAGACAAAACATTAGGTTTAGGCATCATCTCGATAAATTCAAAGCGTCTTCGCAAAGCTGTATCAAGCGAAGTAATGCTTCTATCGGCTGTATTCATAGTGCCGATGATATAAACATTTTTAGGCACTCCAAATTTTTCACCGCTATAAGGCAAAGTAACTTTTAATCCCTCGCTTTCGCCTATTCTCTTGCTAGGTTCAATCAAGGTTATAAGTTCACCAAAAATCTTACTTACATTTCCACGATTAATCTCATCTATAATTATTATATAAGGTTTTAAAGAATTATCGTTGTTTTTCTTATTTTCATTCTTTGCAGTTGATTGTTTTTCATATGCTTTAAATTTTTTCACTAAATTAAAATAATAAGTATGAGTTCTATCGGCATAATCTCTATCAAATACTTTTTTAAACATTTCAGCGGCATTATTAAATTCATCTTTGTGTTTTAATAATTCCATAAATATAGATATACTTAAATTAAAATTTCCATCAAATCTCTCTACTCCTTCACTATAAATCATAACCGTTTTATCATTGATATCAACAACAAAGAAATTTCCACCCTTTGTTTTACCAATAGGCTCATTTGTTTCCAAAAGCCAATTTAAAAAATTTTCAACTTTTTCCTTTAATTCTATTTTTTTATTTAACTCATCTATATTTAAGATACTATTCTCATAATTATCCAAAGCTTTTTTACAAAGTTCTTTAAAAATTCCGTCTTTTATTTCGTATTCTACTTCCTTAGAATTTTCTTTGCTATCTATACGAGGCTTTATACCTTCTACAAATTCTTCATATCCATAGCTTTGATGAAAAGTAGTAAAAACTATTTGCCTATTTTTTACATATTCATCAAATTTTGCTTTTTTCTCATCTCTATCTTTATTTGCTAAATTTTCACCCAATATCTCCAAAGCTTTATCTATAGTATGATAAGTTTTTCCTGTCCCTGGAGGTCCATAAAGAATTTGATTTAAAGGTGGATTTTCTACATTCGATCCTTTATTTGTTTCTTTGTTATTATAAAACTCTTCATCGGAAGAATTAATCAGAAAATCTCTATAATATTTTATAGCACTTGAATATCTATTTTTATTTGTAGAATTCTGATCTAAATATTTTTTATTATTTTCTAATTCTTTACATTTAAGATTAAATTGTTTTATATCACATTTATATAGATTTATATTCAAATATTTGGCAGAAATTCGAGAAATATCTTTTATATAATTTTCTTTAGTTCCTTCGCTTAGTTTGCTACCATCTTTTTTAGTAACTTTATTTAAGTATATAGAAAAATTAATTTTATTTTGTTCGATTGTATTATTACTCGAATTTGAATAACACTCCCATAATGGAACCGAAACTTCATTTCTCATACTATCGAGTGTATAAATTTTATCTTTTAACAACTTTTTATGTAATTCATAAATTTCTAAATTGCTTTTAAATTCATTTTTACATATTGCCTCTAATATATCTTTTTTAAATATATTAACAATTTTAATATCATTTGGATTTTGATAATGAAACGCTATCTTCCATTTTAAACCAAAAGGTAAAATTTCATTTAAAACTTCTTTATCAATACATTTTAAATTATTATTTTGCGAATATTCTATAACTTTAACTATTTCTTTTTTTACTTTTTCAAAAACTTCATCTTTAGTATTTCCAAGATTTTTTCTCCAAGCATATCTATTATCATATAAATAATCATCTTTTTTAGGTGGTTTTTTATAACGATAAATTCCAAATTTTCCAGCATCATTTCCTCCAAATCCTGCATATTCTTTTAATAAAACATCTAACCAATAACAATAATAATTTGGGTTTTCATGTTTAAGATTTGTATATTCTTCAAGACTCATACTTTTAACTTTTTCTAAAGTCCAAATTTTTTGAAATTCTAAAAATTTATTACTTTCTTTTTGTTTTTCATCTAAAATAATATTCATATCTAAATCCTATTTTATTTTATAATAAATTACAAAATAATGTATTTAAATTTAATTATACAAAAGATGAGTAAAAATTTAGATTTCTAAATTTTTACCATTGTATGAAAGTTTTAGCTTTTCTTATGTCGCTAAAATTTAAAGTAGTTTTTTCTTGAGTTTCTAAATTTTCTAAAGTGATATTTTCATCATCTACGGCGATAATTTTTGCTTCGATTTTTTCTTTTTCACTAGTTGTGATTTTTACAAGTTCGTTAATGCTTTTTGCAAAATGCTCAATTTTGCTAAGTTTTCTCTCAAGCCCACAGCTTGATACTTCTAAAAAATACTCCCCGCCCACAGGTGGCTCTACATCAAAAATAGGCGATAAAATCTCACTAAGCTTAGCACAATCATCAAGATTTACCCCGCCTTCTTTTTGCACATAAATTCTATAAATCTTTCTACCATTTTCACTTACTAGCTCATCATCATAAAAGCTAAGCCCTGCTTCTTTACAAAGTGCTTCAAGATTCATTTTGTTCCTTTTTGATTTTTTCAAATAAAGCATCCATATGATTTTGATACTCTAATCTATCATCAAATTTAAAGTGAAAATTCGGACATCTATACCACCCTTGCTCACTCATGCAATAATTTTGCAAAGCACGGGCGGCTTTTTTGAGTTGATTGAGTATGATTTCTTGCTCTTGGGTATTAAAAAACATTTTATCTAAATACACAAAAGCATCGTATCTGCCTTTTTTACACTCTACATCCACTACGCACAAATTTTTTAAAGCTTCGTTGTCTAAATTTGCTAAAGCTTCTGGTATAAGTTCTTTTAAAATGCTTTCTGTGCGTAGCTTTTTGATTTCGGCTGGGTTCATAGGCTTACTTGTTCCTCAACTTCTTTATAACTTTCTATATAATCCCCCACTCTCATATCATTACAACCTTCTATGCCTACACCGCATTCATAGCCTTTTGCAACTTCTCTTACATCATCTTTAAAGCGTTTAAGCGAGCTTACATTACCTTCAAATACCACAACCCCATCTCTAATAAGCCTGATTTTCGCACCACGATTGATCGTGCCTTCTGTCACCATACAACCTGCGATTTGTCCTAGTTTTGGCACACTGATCACTTGGCGAATTTCAGCTTGACCAAGTTGTTCTTCAGAGATGATAGGACTCATCATACCACCTAGTAAGGCTTTTACATCATCAAGCAAGTTATAAATAACATTATAAGTTTTTATCTCTACGCCTTTATCTTTGGCACGCTCTTTGATCTCACCAGTTGGGCGTATATTAAAGCCTAAAACGATAGAGTTTTCACTCGCACTTGCAAGCTCTATATCGCTTTGAGTAATCCCACCTACCCCACTATGGATAATATTAACCTTGATCTCATCGTTTTTAAGTTTTTCTAAACTAGCCTTAATCGCTTCAAGTGAACCTTGCACATCTGCTTTTAAGATCACAGGAAGGGCTTTTAAATTGCCTTCTTTGATTTTTGCACCAAGCTCATCTATGCTTACTTTAGTGGATTTGCTTAGTTCTTTTTGGCGGTTGTATTCATGGCGTTTATTAGCATATTCTCTTGCTTGCTTATCACTATCTACAGCTATTAGAGTTTCTCCTGCATCGGCTACTTCACTAAGACCTATGATCACCCCGCACTCACCTGGACCTATTTCTTTTAAAGCTTTGCCTTGATCATCACTCATAGCACGCACTTTACCATAAGCTTCCCCTGCTACGACTGTATTTCCTACTCTTAAAGTACCATTTTGCACGATGATAGTAGCCACAGGACCTCTACCTTTTTGCACTGAAGATTCTATAATACTTGCTTTAGCATGGGCTTTTGGATTTGCTTTAAGCTCTAAAATATCAGCTTGTAATAATACAATTTCAAGTAAATCCTCTACACCATCACCTTTTTTAGCTGAAACTGGCACAAATTCATGGCTTCCGCCCCATTCTACTGGCATGATGTCCATTTCTGCTAGTTGGGTTTTTACCATGTCAGGATTTGCGTTTTCTTTATCCATTTTATTAATAGCAATGATAATAGGTACATTGGCTGCTTTTGCATGATTGATCGCCTCTTTAGTTTGTGGTTTTACCCCATCATCTGCAGCTACTACGATAATAACAATATCAGTTATACTAGCTCCCCTTGCACGCATAGCAGTAAATGCCTCATGGCCTGGAGTATCGATAAAAGTGATTTTTCTACCATTTTTTTCCACCATATAAGCGCCAACATGCTGAGTGATCCCACCTGCTTCGCCACTTGCAATGCGTGATTTTCTTATATAATCAAGCAAAGAAGTCTTACCATGATCCACATGCCCCATGATAGTGATAACCGGAGCTCTTTGGCTTAAATTTTCTTCTGTTTGGTTTTCATCATAATCTTTTACATAATCAAACTCATCAGCCTCATCAATGATATTAATCTCCACACCAAATTCAGCTGCAAGAATTTCTATAGCATCCTCATCTAAAAAGTCATTTTTAGTCGTCATCATACCAAGCATGAAAAGTTTAGAGATAACTTCTCCGGTGTTTTTACCAAGTTTTTCAGCAAATTCATACACACGAATTTCTTTAGGTATACTTACACTTGTGATCACTTCGCTTTCTTTTTTCTCTACTTTTTTAGGTGGTTTTTTACGACTTCTTCTTTGTATACCACCCTCGCCAAATGGATTGATAGAATTATTTAAAGATTGCTTTAAGATATTTGGTTGTTTTTTGTTTGCTGGTTGTGCTGGTTTGTTTTCTTTTACACTAAAATCAGGTAAAACTACCATATCATCATCTTCTAAAGAAATATCAGCAAAGTCTTTATCTCCTAAAAGATCCATTTTAGTAGTGCTTTCTTTTTTACTTGCTACAGGATGATTTTTCTTTTCTTTTTTCTTTCTTTTTAAATTCTCATCTGAATTTGAAAAAATCATACTAAGGCTCAAGCCTTGAGTATTTTGCATATTAGATTTTTCTTCATTGTTTATTTGGTTTTCTTTGCTTTCTTCTTTTTTCTTTTTAACGATAACTAAACCTCTTCTTTTAGCTAAATTTAAATTAGAGCCTAGTTTTTCATCGAATTTAATTTCTTCTTTTTTTTCTTCTAATGCTTCATTTTTAATAGGATTTTCAGGTTGCTTTTCTTCTTTTTTACTTTCTTCTTTCTTTTCATTTGTTGTTTTAACAGGAGTTTTTGTTTCTTTTTTAGTAGTTTTTTTCTCTTCTTTTTTGCTTTCTTCTTTTTTAGTAGTAGTTTTTTTAGTCGCACTTTCTTTTTTAGGCTTTGCCACTTTTTTTACCACATCTAGTATTTCACCTGATTGTACATATTGATAAATCGCTTCTGCGATTTCAGAAGATACTTTTTTGTTAGGGGATTTTATATCCTCTAAGCCTATTTCATTGGCTTTTTCTATAATTTCTTTACTAGTATATCCTAACTCTTGAGCGATTTCGCTAATCTTTACATCTGTCATTAAAAAATATCTCCTTTAAATCCTGCTGATTTATACTGCCATAAAAATTGCCTTTGCAAGCTCTCATAAAAGCCTTTTGCAATGTTTTTTCATCTTTTTCAAAACATGGATTACAAATATATAAACTCCTACCAAATTCCACTTTAGTGATAATTTGAGAATTTTTTATTTGAAATTGATGCAAACTTTGCTTTTCATAACGACCTTTGCAAACAATGCACATTCTAATGGGTATATGGTTTTTCAAAATTATATCTTTTTTTTGGAATTTTTAGCAAATTTTAAAGCCCTCATCGTCAAATTCTAAAAGCTCAACTCTAAATTTAGCAAATTTATTTTTGATTTTTTCTTTGATTTGTTTAGCATCATCTTTATAAGCTAGAGTGAAAAAACTCGAACCTGAGCCTGAAAGCGTGCTCATGAGAGCATTATTATCTAAAGCTAATTTTTGTACTTCAAAAAGCTCAGGTAAAAGTTTCATTCTTTGATTTTGATGAAGTTTATCTAAACTTGCATATTTTAATAAATCATATTTTTTCTCTAAAAAGCAAGCAGTTAAAAATGAAGCATGACAAAGATTAAAAACAGCATCTTCTAGATTAATTTTTTTAGCTAAAACTGTTCTTGATTTTTGAGTATTCATCGCTACATTTGGTATAGTTATAACAGCTTGTAAGTCTTTATCTACTTCTTTTTTTATAGCTAAGACTTTTTGATTGTGATTTAATGCACACACAAAACCTCCAAGAGCTGCTGGAGCTATGTTATCTGGATGATTTTCATATTTTAAAGCTTCATTTAAAATGATATTTTTATCTGCTTTAAATCCGCTTAATTCATAAGCACAAGCAATAGCTCCAATTATTACAGCAGAGGAACTTCCCATACCTCTTGCTAAAGGGATATTATTTTGAAAAACAAAACGAAAATTATCTTTTTTACCACTAAGTCTTTGATAAATTTCATAAAAAATATTAACAAAAGTATTATTTTTTTTAAGATAGATATTATTTTCACCTTCTCCATGTATGTTAATACTAAAAAATTTAGATTTTTCAACTATAGTTTGATTAAAATGTTTCAAACTCAAGCCCAAACAATCAAAACCAGGACCTAAATTTGCACTTGTCGCAGGAACTAAAATTTTCATTTTTTACCTTAATTAATTGCATCTAAAACATAAAAAGGTGTATTTTCTTTGCTTAAATTTAAACCTTTTAAACTTTGAGGCATAAAAAAACTTCCTGCTTGTGTCTTCTCTAAAATAATTTCGCCATTGTCTTTTTTTACAAAACATAAATGTTTGTTTGCAGATATAGGAGTGTTGTTATTTAACTCAAAAGCACTGATTGCTTTTAAAGGAATGTTTTTGACTATGGCTAATGTCTCAAAAGAAACATAAGAAATTTTTATACCCATGTAAGAACCTGGCCCATGTACATAAATAAGCTTTTCAAACTCATATTGTGAAAGTAATTCTTGCAATATTTTTGGTAAAACCTCGCTAACTTTTAAATCACTTTCAATGGTATTTAACAATAAATCATTTTCATAAATACCAAGCATTAAAGGTTTTGCTATGGCATTTAAAAGCAAAGTAACCTTTTTTATGCAAAAACCTTTTCATAAACCTTATGTGTGCTTTTTTCTAAGCTTACTACCTCATATGTACTAGGATCTTTTAAAAGTTCTTTAGTTAAAAGATGATTAAGCTTGTGTGAACCTGCATAAGAAGTATAATCTCCAAAAACTCTACATCCAAGCAAGGTTAAATCCCCAATAGCGTCTAAAATTTTATGACGCACAAATTCATCCTTAAAGCGCAAACCTTCAGGGTTTAAAATACGATTATCATCAATCACAACAGCATTTTCTAGGCTTCCACCAAGACCTAAATTCATAGCTCTTAAAGCTTGAACATCTTTTAAAAATCCAAAAGTTCTTGCTCTTGCTATTTGCTCTATGTAGTTTTGTTTGCTAAATTCAAAACAATAATTTTGTTTGCCTATAATAGGATTATCAAATTCGATTGTATAGTTTATAATAGGCATATCCGTAGGACTTAAACGCACAAATTTATTGCCTTCTTTTACTTCTACACTTTTTTTAATCACTAAAATTTTTTTTGCCGCATCAAGCTCTTTTATACCTGCTTCTTCAAGCATCATACAAAAACCTATACTGCTACCATCCATTACAGGAGCTTCGTTTGCGTCTAAAACTATACACACATTATCAATACCATAAGCATTAATCGCACTCATTAAATGTTCTATAGTAGAAACATAACCCCTATGATCGCCTATTACAGTAGCCATTTGTGTATCGATGACATTTTCAGGCTTTGCTTCATAAGAAATTCCCAAATCACTTCTATAAAACACTATACCACTACCAGCTTCTAATGGCTCTAATTTTATACTAATAGGCTCACCCTTGTGCAAACCTATGCCAACACCTTTAACTTCTTTTGCTATTGTTGTTTGATTCATTTTTATTCACTCAAAATTCTTTTTTTGCTTGATTCTAATACATTATAGATATTTTCTTTTATCCATTTTGCATCTTGCCATTGCTCAGGACGCACTTCAACACCTTGCACCAAAACACCAAAATGCACATGATCTCCAAGCGCTAAGCCTGTAGTGCCTGTAGTTCCTATAACATCACCTGCTCTAACTCTATCACCCACATTTACATCCACATTAGTGCAATGTCCATAAAGAGTATAAATCCCAAAACCATGATAAATAATAATATTTAGTCCATAAATTCCATTTTCTTGTACAAATACCACTTCACCATCGTTATTGCTAATGATAGGCGCTTCTTTTACGCTTGCTAAATCAAGTCCCATATGATAAGAACTACTAAATGCTTGATTATTATAAGAATAAAATCTATGGTCAGCATAATCAGCTACTTTTTGGCCATTTTTTAAAGGCTTGAAAAGATTGACTTTAAAATTATTAATCATAGTATCAGGAACTTTACTCGTAATATCATGAATGATAACTTCATTAGAAGCTCTTAAGTCCTCATTAACAAATTTAAATTTTTCAAGCCTGCTTAACTCTCTATCTTTTGGAGCATATTTTTGTGCTAAAAATTCAATCTTTCCATCTAAAAATCTATCACTTACTTTTATATTTGATACACGGTATTTTTTATTGGTAAAATAATATCTAATTCTTTGCTTGTTTACATTACCTGCTTTATCCACTGCCACCACATAAGCTCTAAAATGCTCATCAGTTGCCTCCCAAGGAATCAAAGCAGCATAATATCCTTCTTTCACATAAGGAGTTGCTTTAAAAATTTTATCTTTATCAGTTGTGATATAAACTTCTTGTAAATTCTCATCACTTGCTTTAAATACCACACTACCTACTCCACCTTGTTCGATTTGATAAGAATTGTCTAAAATTTCTACAAATGGTTTTTTGGTATCAATGATAACTTTCACTTCTTTAAGCGCTTGATTTCCTAAAAAGAAATTCCAAAAACTACTATCACTTGCTTCTATTACAAGCTTATAAGAATCAACATTTTCTTTATAAGCTGGTTTTGGTAGTTTTAAATCAAAATGGACACTTTTTTTATTACCTTTAACATGTTCATTAACAAGCATTTCACCATTTAATTCATTTGCTTTAAATAGTGTGACTTTAACATCTTTTAAAACGCTTTCATCGCTTATTTCTATAGATATAGGATCTGTTAAATTGCTATAAATAATATCTGATTTTGTTTGGATTAATGGAGGATTTTTTTCAAACAGCTTTGTATTTAACACAAAAACCCCAAAGGCTAAAAGTATTAAAAAAACTAGAAAAACCCATTTTTTATTTGATCTTTTACGCGTAAAAACCATATTCTCCACTTTCATTGTATAATTTTTGTAAAAATATATTATGCTTTAGCAAATTAAGAGTAAATTATAAAAAATTTTACAAAATTTCTCTTAACTTATTTGCACTTTTAATCCAAGCTTCAAGTTCATTTATATCACATTTTTCTATCATTTTTTTACACTCTTGTAATTCTTTTTGAAATAAATCAATAGAATTTAATAAATTTTGTTTGTTTTGTTCAAAAATACCACTCCACATTTGAGGGTTTGATTTTGCAATTCTACACATATCTTTAAAAGAAGGACCTCCTAGATGGGCTATATTTTTTTTATTTTCTTCTTTCATCACAAAATTTGCCAAAGAAAAACTAATCACATGCGGTAAGTGTGAAATGATAGAAGCATGATGATCATGTGAAATACTATCCATAAATACAAGCTTCATTCCTAAATCTGAAAAAATTTCTATAGCCCTTTTTTGATGGATATGATCAGCATTTTGCACATCGCACAAAACACAAACTGCATTTTTATACAAGTCTTTTATAGCTGCATTTGGACCACTATTTTCAGTTCCTGCCATAGGATGAGCCGCGATAAATTGACTTTGTAAATCAGATGGTAAATTTTTAATAATTTCTTCTTTTGTACTTCCAAGCTCAATGATAGTGCAATCTTTAGAAATATCTTGAAATTCTTTTAAAATTTTTACAATAGCTCTTACAGGGATAGCTAAAAAAATCACATCACATTTTTTTAACTCTTCAAACGAAACAATTTTATCTATTAATTTTCGCTCTAGCGCGATTTGTTCAAATTCTTTGTTTATATCATATCCGCAAACTAAATCTATTAATTTATTCTCTCTTAAGCTAAGGCCCAAAGATCCACCTATTAAGCCAAGTCCGATTATACCTACTTTCATAAATTTTCCTTAAAAAGCATTAGTTAAAAATATTTTGGTATTATAACGATTTTGTATATAAAAATTTAGGTAAAATGATGAAAAAATGGTTTGTTTTCTTTGCACTCTCAAGTTCTTTATGTGCAGCTACGATTAAAGATATAAAATTTGAAGGCTTATCGCAACTTTCTAAAGAAAGTGCTATTGCGATTTCTAAATTAAAAATAGGACAAAAAATCGATCCTGCTAGTATAGACATAGCGATTAAAAATCTTTTTGATAGAAATTATTTCAAAGATATAGTAGTAGAAGAAAAAAATGGGGTGCTAATTTTTAAAGTAATAGAAAAACCTTCCATTGGAAAAATAGACATTCAAGGTATAGCAAGTAATGATAGAAAACAAATAGAAAGTCTTGTTGGTTTAAAACCTGGAATTTTATATGATGAAAATTCAGCTAAAGACGCAGCTGAAAAAATCAAACTTTTTTATCAAGCCAAAGGTTTTTATGATACTGTTGTAGAAATCAAAGATGAAAAATTAAGTAATTCAAGCTCATTAAAACTTACTTTTGTTGTAAATCGTGGGGAAAATATCATCATAGAAAAAGTTCATTTAAGTGGTGCAAAAAATTTAAGTTATTCAGATATTGAACCTGCGGTAGCAAATAAACAAAGAGAAGCTCTAGGTTGGATGTGGGGCTTTAACGATGGTAAGCTTAAAATCTTTGATCTTGCAAATGATAGCTCAAGAATTTCAGATGTATATTTAAAAGAAGGTTATCTTGATGTGAGCGTATCTCCTGCTTTTTTAAATACTTATACAGATACTTATCAAGCTGATTTAACTTATTTTATCAACGAGGGTGAGGTTTATAAAGTTAAAGGGATTAAAATTTTTAATCCTATTTTTAGTGATGAAGAAAATGAAGCTTTAGTAAATGATTTAAAATTAAGTGTTGGGAAAATAGTTAATATAGAAAAACTAAGAGAAGATATAAAAACTATAGAAACAAAGACAGCTGATTTGGGTTATGCTTTTGTACAGGTTATACCTGATATACAAAAAGATAAAGAAAACCATGAAGCTATGATTATTTTTAAAGTCATACCTAATGAAAAAGTATATGTTAGAAATGTTGAAATTTCAGGTAATACTAAAACAGTTGATAGGGTTATTCGTAGAGAGCTTTATCTAACCGAAGGCAATCTTTACAATAGAACTGATTTAATAGACTCAAGAAATGCTCTAAGAAGAACTGCATATTTTGAAAATGTAGATATTAAAGAACAAAGAGTAGATGATACACATATTGATTTGATAGTAGAAGTCAAAGAAGCTTCAACTGGAGCTATTTCAGGTGGTATTGGTTATGGAACTAGTGATGGAATTTTACTTAGTGCTTCATTATCTGATGCAAATATCTTAGGCTCTGGCATGAAAGGAAGTGTAAGTATAGACAAAGGCGATGATACACTTTCAGGTAGAATATCTTTAAGAAATCCTAGAGTAAATGATAGTGATTATTCTCTTGGAGGATCATTATATTCAGATCGTTTAGAATGGGATAGTTATGATGAGAGAAACTATGGTTTTGATATAAGTGTTGGTAAAACTTTGGGAAGATATACAAGCATAGATTTAACTTACAATCTTGAGCAAAGTGATATTTATCATTTGAGTGATCGCTTAATCGCTCAAGGATATAAACTTGGTAAAACTTACAAAAGCTCTATCACTCCTTCAATAGTATTTAACAATACAGATGATTATTATCTACCAAGATCAGGTTTTATCGCTTCAACCTCACTTGAATATGCAGGCTTAGGTGGAGATCAAGAATTTATAAGCTCTACTACTAAATTTAATTATTATCAAGGCTTAGAAGAATTTATAGGTTGGGATTTGATTTATCGCTATAAAGCAAGT
The DNA here is from genome assembly GCF_004357905.1 of Campylobacter lari. Classification (NCBI taxonomy): domain Bacteria; kingdom Pseudomonadati; phylum Campylobacterota; class Epsilonproteobacteria; order Campylobacterales; family Campylobacteraceae; genus Campylobacter; species Campylobacter lari. The sequence continues at coordinate 84,188 of NZ_SMTT01000006.1, forward strand.
TTTTATAAGGTATGGGATCAAGGTTATTTACCTATCAATGAAAAATTATACCTTGGAGGCATAGGAACTATTAGAGGTTTTGATAGAAGAAGCGTGAGTCCTAAAAACGAATGGGGTGATGAAACAGGTGGTACAGTGGCTTTTGCAAATTCTGTAGAGCTTAGCTTTCCAATCTTTGATAGAATCAAACTAAGAGGAAGTGTATTTTTTGACTATGGTGCCATAGGAGAAAGTTCTTTAAGTCAAATTCAAAGATGGAGCACAGGTATTGGCTTTGAGTGGCTAACCCCACTAGGTGCTTTAAATTTAGTTTTTGCTAAACCATTTAACACTAATTCAAAAGACGACTTAAGCAAATTCGAGTTTATGTTGGGTGCAAGATTTTAAAAATACTAAAATCTTGCTATAATTTTGAAATTTTATTTTAGGTAGAGATAATGAATTTTTTAGATATTTTTTCTAGTATAAGACGCAAACAAGCCGCTCCAAGCGAAGCTCCAAATCACTGGGTAAAATGTAATTCTTGTCATGCGTTAATGTATTATAAAGAAATAGAAACTTGTTATAATGTTTGTCCTAAATGTAATTTTCATATGAGATTAAATCCTTTAAAACGCATCGAGCTACTTAGTGATGAAGATACTTTTGTAGAAATGGATAAAGATTTACATGCGATTGATCCGCTTAAATTTGTTGATAGTAAATCATATAAAAAAAGATTAGCAGAAAATGAAGAAAAAACAGGGAGAAAAAGCGCTATAATAAGCGGCGAGTGCAATATAGATGGCATTAAAACTCAATTAGTTGTTTTTGATTTTTCTTTCATGGGTGGAAGTTTGGGCTCAGTAGAAGGTGAAAAAATTCTTAGAGCTATTGAAAGAGCAATTGAGAGAAAAACTCCTGTTGTTATAGTGAGCGCAAGCGGTGGAGCTAGAATGCAAGAAAGCACTTATTCTTTAATGCAAATGAGCAAAACAAGTGCAGCATTAAAGCTATTAGCAGAAGAAAAGCTTCCCTATATTTCTGTCTTAACTGATCCAACTATGGGTGGAGTGAGCGCATCGTTTGCTTGGCTTGGAGATATCATTATGGCTGAACCTGGTGCCCTAGTAGGCTTTGCAGGAGCTAGAGTTATCAAACAAACTATAGGTGCTGATTTACCAGAAGGCTTTCAAAAGGCCGAATTTTTACTTGAACATGGATTAATTGATGCAATTGTAGAAAGAAATGAACATAAAAAATTTATAGCAGATTTTTTAAGATTTTTTTCTAAAAATTAAAAATGCATATTAATCTTTTAAGCATTCAAAAAAACAATAATAATGAATTTAGTAAAATAGATGAGCACTACACCAAGCTCATCAAAAAATTTTGCAATTTTAATGATATTTGTATTTTTAACAATAAAATTAATTTAGCACAAAATACCAATACCATAGAAGCAAAAAAATCTTATACAAACGCGCTAAATCCTTATAAAAAAGGTTTTTGCATAGCTTTAGATGAAAAGGGTAAAGAGCTTACAAGTATAGAATTTGCTAAATTATTACAAGATAAAAATGAAATTTCTTTTTTTATAGGCGGTGCTTATGGCCTTGAAAAAGAATTCATCGCACAAATGCATACAAGCATAGCTCTTAGCAAAATGACTTTAGTGCATAAATTTGCTAAAACTATGCTTTTAGAACAAATTTATCGTGCATTTTGCATTAATACAAATCATCCATACCACAAATAGGAGCATTTATGCAAGAGTTAAATCTTGAGGAATTTAAAAATATATTACTTCAAAGACAAAAAGAAATTTTACAAGAACTTCAAGGTAATATAGACAATATCCATGATCTGCAAGATAGTGAACCAAGAGATGAAGTTGATTTACAACAAATTGACAACAGCTCACATATTGACTTAAAAATCAACGAAAATTTAAAAACAGAATTAGAAGAAATTAAACATTCATTAAGCAAAATAGATAACAATACTTATGGAATTTGTGAGTATTGTGATGAAGATATACATCCTGAAAGACTCAAAGTAAAACCTCACGCAAAATATTGTATAAATTGTCGTGAAAACTTAGAAAAAAGGAAAGAATTATGAAAGTAAAATTATTTTTCTTTGCAAGTTTAGTTTATCTTTTAATCGTAGCAGTCTTAGTTTATAATCTAAATTTGGGAAATTACACTTTCACAATTTCTACTTTTGAGCTAAATTTACCTATCAGCTTATGGGTAATTTTACCTGCATTTATTTTGATGGTTTTAGCTTTATTGCATATGAGTTTTTATGGCTTTTTAAAACATTTACAATACAAAAATCTTATTAAAGACAGCAAAAATTATGAAAATTTTTTAATTGATGTATTTTTGAAAAAAATAAGCAAAATTAAATTTAAAACTCAAGAATTTCAAGATATAGCCAAAAACACTCAAGCTCTTTATTTTAAAGAAAAAAATCAAAATACAAAAATAGATGATATTATAAATATTTTAGAGCAGTTAGACAAAAAGGAATTTGTGGAATTAAAAAAATACAAACTCGATCCACATAATGAAATTTTCATTTTAAATGAAAAAAATCATTTCCAAAAAGATAGCGACTATGCTTTTTCTTTTATTAAAAATAAAGAAACTCTGACAAATGAATTAGAAAATTTTGCTTATAAAATGGTATTAGATAATGCACCTTATAGCCAAATTAAAACACTAAAAATACAAAAAAATCAAGATGATATTTTATTACTTTTGGATAGATTTGAAAAAGAAAATTTGGAATTAAATCATGCTGAAATCGAAGTTTTGCTTAGCATGAATACCTTAGATGATAAGTCATATTTACAATGCACAAAAATACTTTGTAAAAAAATAGAGCCTCAAATATTAATTGCTTTATTTAAAAAGTTAAAAGATAGCCATTCTCAAGCTTTAAGAGCTTATCTTTATACTTTAGCAGAATTTGGTATGTATGATGAATTGCTTAATGAATTAGGAAATGATCAAAACGAACATAAGGATTTTAGACTCTTACTCTTTTTAAGAGAACATAATAAAAAAATAGAACTTGAAAAATTTATACAATGATAGATTTTAGTAAAAAACCTTTGTTTTTAGCTCCTATGGCAGGTTTTTCAGACTTGCCTTTGAGAAATTTAGTTAAACAATTTGGGGCTGATGTAACAATTAGTGAGATGATAAGTTCTAATGCTTTAGTGTATGAAAGCTCAAAAACTCTTAAAATGTTGGAAAAAGCTGAACTTGAGAATCCTTATATAGTTCAAATTGCAGGCTCGGATGAAAGTGTGATTCAAAGGGCGGTAGAAATATTAAATCGTTTTGATTTTATAGATGGGATTGATTTTAATTGCGGCTGTCCTGTAAGTAAAGTTATAAAACAATGTGCAGGTAGTGCTCTTTTGCAAGATCTTGATAAATTGCAAAGAATTTTAGAACTTATCAAAAAAACAAGCAATAAAAAGCTAACTAGTGTCAAAGTAAGATTAGGGTTTGAAAAAAAAGATCCTATTATCATTGCTAAAGCATGTGAAAATGCTGGGGTAGATTTTATCAGTATGCATGGTCGCACTAGAAAACAAATGTATAGCGGAAATTCTGATTATGAAGCTATAGCTTTAGCTAAAGAAAATATCAAAATTCCTTTAGTTGCAAATGGCGATATTAGCACAGAAAATGCTAAAGAAGTTTTTAAAATAACAAATTGTGATGCATTGATGATAGGGCGTGCAAGCATAGGAAAACCTTGGATATTTCACGAGGTAAAAACTGGTAAAAAAATCGATAAAACTTTAAAAAACAAAATCATCTTTACGCATTTTGAAGAAATGCTAAAACATTATAAAGAACAAGGTATAAGCATATTTAGAAAGCACTTACATGAATATTCTAAAGGCTATGAAGATGCTTCAAATTTTAGAGATTGTGTTAATCGCATTAATGATGCAGAAATTATGCGAAAATATATGCAAGAATTTTTCAATAAGGAATGATTTTTGCTTGTAAAATTCTAAGCAATATGAATGAAGAGATACCATAAAACAAGGAAGGTTCATGGCAGCTCATATCAATTCAAAAGGGATTTACAAAGCATTAGGTGGCATTAGAACAAGTGCAAATAATCTAGCAGCACATGCTTCAAAGCTTAACAATCATAGTTTAAATTTCGAGCAAGTTTTACAACAAACACAACCAAAATGTATAAGCACTTGCTTACAAAGCTCCCAAAAACAACTTGGAAATTTGCTTGAAGATATTAAAAATAGTAAGGAAGCTATTATAAAAAATACACATATTGATAGTGCAAATATCATCGCAAAATTAAGACAAGAGGCTATTATGATGTATGATATTACTCTTAAAAACCCTCTTTAATGATTTTATATAAATTATCAATATATTCATCGCTAAAATGCGATGAATTAAAATTTTCATAAAACCTCACAAGATCTTTAGCTTTAAACTCATAGCCAAAAGCACATTTTTTATGCGCAGGCAAAAAAGCCCTTATCAATACAACATCTTCTTTTATACACTCATCACATAAAAAGCAAATAAAATCCTTATGCAAGCGTCCTTCAAAGCTTAGAATCTTTAAATAAGCATCCACAATCACACGCTTGCAATCTTGTTTTTCAAAACGCTTAGCACAATCTTCTAAAAGCTCAAAATAAAAACTATCAATCTCCTCAACATCTTTTAAATGCCAATAAAAAAGCCTGATAAATTCTTGCCAAAAAAACATTTTTTCTCTATCTAAAACCCAAGAAAATCCAATATGTAAAACATCTTTTAAGCGCGGTAAAAATCTAGAACTTTCTTCAAGTTCAAAATCAATCTTATATCCATTTAGAATATTAGAATGTCTCATTCCGTAAAATCTATAACTTTTAATAACTTTTTTGGCACTTAAAAGATAAACAATCAAATCCTCATCTTTTACGCTCTGAGTGTGCAAAATAAAGCCTTGCATCTATAAAAGCTCTATGCCATAAGCTTGTAAAATTTCATAAGCACTATTTTCTAAAGATTCATTAAAACTTGCAGTAGCGTTTTTATGTAAAATAATTTTAGAATTAGGCGTGGCGCTTTGAGCTAAAATAATATTACTAAATACACAAATATGCGAAACCAAACCACAAAATTCTATACTTTCATAATGATTTTGTTTTAAAAAATTAGCCAATTCTAAACTACCAAAAGCATTCTTATAAAAGATTTTTTTTGCATTTTTTAAATACACATTAAAATCACTTGGCATTTGCCAACCAAAAGTATCTTTAATACAATGATAAATAGGCAGTTTTTTTCCTTCTTGGGTTTTTAAATAATTCTCATCATGCGTATCAAAAGTAAAAACAACATCACCTTGATGATTTTTTAAAAGAGTAAGAATATTATCTTTTATCTTGGTAGCTTTTTCAAAACCTAAGCTACCATCGATAAAATCATTTTGATAATCAACTATAATTAAAAGTTTAGTCATTATCCTTAACCATGAAAAAACTATCCGTGTGGATATTTTCAAATGCAGTTTTTACGCTCGTAAATAATTTTGGATTTTCTTTTTCTAAATTTGCTAAAAGCTGTTTAGCTTCTTCTCTAGCATGAGGAAATTTTACATTTTTTTCACTTAATTTCATACCAGGACAAAATTCATTACCAATTACTTCTAATTCATTATTAATAGCATTTTCTCTTAATTGTCTTTCTCTTACAAAAATCAAAGGACGGATGACTTCTATACCTCTTTTACTTTTATATTTTGGCGCTAAACTTCTAAGAGCACCATTATAAATGAAATTCATAAAAAAACTCTCTACTGCATCATCTAAATGATGAGCTATGGCTAATTTATTAAAACCATTTTCTAAGGCGTAAGTATATAAAGCACCACGTCTCATTCTTGAAAAATAGCTACAAAAGCTTGAATTTTTTCTAATGGTATCACCTGAAATTTCATAAATATTAGAATCAATAACCTCATGGTCAATACCATGTTCTTTGCAGTGATTATGAAGTTTGGTGTAATCTTCACCCATGCCATAACTTAAAGTTACTGCTTTAAGTTCAAATTTAAAAGGTGCATGTGCTTGCATACGCTTTAAAAGATGAGCTAGAGCTAGAGAGTCTTTCCCACCACTAAGTCCTAATAAAACTTTATCATTATCTCCTATTAAGGAAAACTTAGCATTTGCTTTTGCAACTTCTCTGATTAGTCTTTTGCTAAGATTTATCATAATTTCTCACAAATTTTTAAAACAAAATTAGCTGAAATTTTAGCGGATTTTTCTACAAACTCATCAAAGTCAAATTCAGCTTTTTCACCTGCCTTATCACTCATTGATCTTAAAACCAAACATGGAATTTTTAAAGCATCACATACCAAAGCCACACTAGCTCCTTCCATTTCACAAGCATCTGCATTAAAAATTTCTCTAATTTTTGCTTTTTTATTCTCATCACAAATAAATTCATCACCCGTAGCGATAATACCTGATTGTAATTTAACACCAAGTTCTTTAGCAACCTCTATGGCAAGATTATTAAGCTTATCGTCTGTTTTTATAAAAATTTCATTACCAGGAACATAACCAAGCGGATGTCCAAAAGCTGTAATATCTAAATCATATTGAGCTAATTTTGTAGCATAGATTAAATCCCCTATTTCCAAACTAGGATTAAAAGCACCAGCCACTCCTGTAAAAAGCATAAGTTCAGCTTTAAATTTTTCTATCATAATAGTCGCGCTAAGAGTGGAATTTACTTTCCCTATCTTAGAATAAGCGATGATTAATTCATGATTTTTGTATTTTGCAATATAATAAGTATTATTTGCATATTCAATTGTTTGATATTCTTTTAATGTTTCGAGTAAAGGAGTAACCTCTTCGGGCATAGCTCCTAAAATAGCTATTTTCATTTAATCACCTTTAGAATTTCATCAATATCTTCTATTTTACTTAAAGCATAAGTTTCTTTTTGAGTGATTTTTTTATTTAAGCCCTTTAACACGCTCGCACCAAATTCTATATAAAAATCCACTTCATTGTCTATTGTTTTAATGCTTTGTTTATAAAGAACAGGCTTTATAAGTTGTTCGCTTAAAAGTGTTAAAGCTTGAGTTTTATCACTATATATTTTTGCATTTACATTTGAAACTACACTTTTAAAATCATCTTTTAACACAAGCTCTAGTTCTTTTGTAAGTTTTAAAGACGCATTTTTTAATAATGGACAATGGCTTGCAACACTCATATTCAAAAGCATAGCTCTTTTGGCTCCTGCATTCTTAAACTCACTCTCATAAGAAGCCAAATCAGGCTTTAAACCCGCTACTACAATCTGTCCTTCACAATTATAATTAGCTGCAAAAATACTTTTTTGCTCACTTAATGCCTTTTGACAAAGTTCTTCTACTGCTTTATCTTCAAGTCCTAAAACCACCATCATACCAGCTTCGATTTTAGAGCAATCCTCCTGCATAAATTGGCCACGCTTGTTAACAAGTGCTATAACATCTAAAAAGTCAAATGCACCTTGAGTCGCTAAAGCACTAAATTCTCCTAGTGAATGGCCTAAACTATACTTAGCTTCTATACTAGCTTGCTCTTTTAAAGCTTCATAAGCCATTAGTGAGTTTAACACTATGGCCATTTGTGTAAATTCACTTTTATTTAAATTTTCATTTTCCTTAAAAAGCAAATTTTTAAAATCAATTTTACAATAATCACTTGCACAATCTAATAATTCTCTTGCTTTAAGTGAATTCTCATAAAAACTAAGCCCCATACCAACACTTTGAGAACCTTGGCCTGGGAAAATAAATGCACTATTCATTAGTGTCCACCGCAGCAACCGCCACCACCATGTCCGTGGCCACCACAACATCCACCACCACCATGTCCGTGATGATGATCATGATGATGTCCTCCACCACCACATCCACAACTTCTGCTACCTGCAATAATTCCTGTTAAAATTTCATCTTCACTTGCAGCTCTAACATCTACAATATTAATTGAAAATAACAAATCTTTTCCTGCGTAAGCATGATTATAATCAATAGTAACTTCATTCTCAGTAATTTCTCTAACAATTACTCTTACTGTATTACCATCTTCGCCTTCGCCAAAAAGCTCCATACCAATTTGCAAATCAATCCCTGCAAATTGTTCTTTTGGTAAAGTTTGCAATGCATTTGCATCATATTCACCCAAAGCATTTTCTTTTTTTATCACAATATCAGCATTACATGGGGCATCAAGTTTTTGAATTTCCTCTTCTAGTCCTTCTAAAATTTGACCCTTACCTAAAATAAAAGAAATAGGTTCAGCATAAATATTTGATTCTAAAACTTCATTTGTGTTTGCATCTTTTAACTCATAAAACATTGAAACTACACTATTTTTTTCTATAGCCATTTTATCTCCTTTTTTATTTTCTATCTGGCGAAACTTTTGCTTCAGGACTATCAGGATAAGCTGTCTTTAAAGCTTTGTAAAATTTATTAGCACTTTTTGGATCCCCAACTTTATCTAAACTAATAGCCGTATGATAAAGTAATTTTGGCACATAATCACCCTTGGTACTTATAGCAGAACTTTTTTTGTAAAATCCCAAAGCGCCTGCATAATCTTTTTGTTTATATCTTATCTCTCCAAGCCAAAAAGTAGATCTAGCAGGTTTATAATGGATACTAATTAAATGCTCAAATTTTTCTTTTGCATCATCAAATTGATTTTTATTAGTTTCATCAATAGCTTTTTTTAAAATTTCGCTAGATTGCAGTTTTTTCCAACTATCATCTTTCTCTTGAACAATTTCTTTTTCCAAAGTCGTATTTGTTTCTTTAATGACTTCTTGTGTTTTATTGCTTTCACTAGCAATAGGAACAACTTGGATATTATTTGTTTGATTTTGCACTCTAGCTATTTCCGATTGAAAAAAAGTTATGGTTTGGTTCATATCTTCTTTAGAAACATAATCATCATTAATTTTATTGATCAAAGTTGTTATTTCGCTCAATACTTTTTGAATTTCTTGGTGATTTTTTTCTTGAATTTGCCTATTTTCTTCTACATAAGCTCTTAAATTTTGAATTTCTTTTGTGATATTTGCATCAAAATTTTGATAGTTTTCTTCTAGTGAAAGTAATTTTGTATTTGCTTTAGAATATTGAGCATTTAAACCCTCGGTTACACTTTGTAAACCTTCTATATTTTCTACAGCAGTATTTATCTTACTAGTCAAATTAGTATAATATTCATTTAAAGCTTTTAAGCGTTCTTGATTTTCGTATTGTAATTTTTCATTTTGAGTTAAGCCATAAGGTGTTTTTGTATCTACTTTTCCTGCATCAAATGCTGAAATTTCAGCGTATAAAAAAGTAGCTCCTAAAAGAGCTACTGATAATAATTTGATTTTCATTTATTTAAAACTTATTTTGATAATTTAAATTCTGCACGACGATTTTGCGCATCACAAGCTTTTGTTCTTTCAGTACATACAGGATTAGTTTCTCCATAGCTTTTTACGCTTATTCTATCTGCACTAACACCTTGAGCTACTAAAGATTCTTTAACAGCTTTAGCTCTTTTTAAACCTAGAGCTTGATTGTATTCATCAGTTCCCCATTCATCGCAGTTTCCCTCAACTACAATTGCGGCATTCGCAGCTTCTTTGTTGAAAATTTCAGCATTATCTGCAACAACTTTTTGCATATCTTTTCTAACATTAAATTTATCAAAATCAAAATACACATTTGCAATAGAATTTAAAGATTCAAGATTTTCAAATCTATCAGAACCACCACTACCTTTTGATCCATCTACACTACTTGAACTGCTTACACTAGTATTTTTTGTAGCACAACCACTTACAATAACAGCAAACGCAGTAATTGAAGCAAAAATGATTTTTTTCATTGCTTTTCCCCTTTTTTATTTAAAAATCATGTTTAATTATAACAAAAAAAATACAATTTTGATATTTTACCAATCAATTGATTGAATTTTACCCACCTTTAAACCATAATGAAAAGCCCTATTTGCATTAATTCTAATAACTCCTAAGGCACTTTGTGAACCTAAATATTTAATAAATACTACACTTTCTCCATCACTTGAAAATCTTGGAAAAAGATTTTTACCATTTGCAGTGAGTTGTCTTATATAATCACTCTGGGTTGACATTAAATAAAGATTAAAAACCCCACTTTGATTTACCTCCCTGCTAGAATAAACCATATAATGTTTATAGGTAGAAACTGAAGAATTATTTTTACCATGAAAAACTACCTGTTCTGTTAAATTAGAATCTAAATTTTGCATAAAAATATTTGGATAACCTAAACGATCTGATACAAATACGATTTTTTTATCATCATCTACAAAGTTGCCATTAACATCAATACCCGTATAATTTGTAATCTGTTTTAAATCTTTTGTATCTGTATCATACAAATACACATCTGGCTGATCTTTTGGCGCCATAGTAAGTAAAATTTTTTTACCATCATCGCTAACATCAGAAGCAACCATCATACCCTTACTAGCAATGATTTTTGTGATGTTTTTATTTTTCATATTATATTTATAAAGTGTTGGAATTTCATCTTCATAAGCAGTGAAATAAAATGCATCTTGTTCTTTATTTGCCCATTTGGGAAATAAATTTAAACCTTTTGATATTAATATCTTTTGATAAGTTAAAGTATAATCTGCCAACAAAATATCACTTTGCTTATTACCTTGAGTCCTAGCTATTAAAATTTTATGATCCATCCAATCAACCGGTGCAAAACCTAATTTTCTATTCATTTGAGCGACACTTCTATGTGCTAAAAATGGATATTCTTCAATGGAAAGAATTTGCTCATAAAATCTCGTTTTTGTTTCATTTGCAGCTAAAATTTCAACATCAATATCCAAAAGCTTACCATTTTTATTTAAAACATAAGAAAAAATATAATCACCTTGTTTTTCATCTTGAGTTAATTCAAAATTTGAACTCACTTTTATATCATTAACAAGCATATTATAAAAGCTTTTTTTAAGATCTAAATCATTCAATCTTGATTGATCTTTAATATAAATTTTAGGTAATTGCATACCTTTATTTACAACAGATATTGTCGCATCTTGCCCAAATAATACTGAACAAAAAAATAAAAACGCTAATATTTTTCTCATCACTTCTCCGTTTTAAACTCAATTATATCACTAAGTTTCATTTTAATTTTTCTTATTTTACCATTTGGAGGTAAAGTTATGTATTTTCCTTCTAAATTTTGTAAAAATTCTTTTGCCTTTTTATCAAAATTATCACTATGTGCACTAGTGGTACTTAACAAATAAAAATATCCGTTATTATCAATTACAAATTCTACTTCTATACTTAAATTACCACTAGGATTGTATATTCTCCATCTATCTTCAAGATGTTTTCTAACAGCACCTAAAAATTGATCATAAACTCCTATTTTTTGTTCTATAACAGATTGTCCTAATTCTTGATTAATTTGTAGATTTTCATTTAATTGCTTAGAAAAATCATTGATTTTTTCTCTTTGAGTAAAAGTAGGTTTTTTCGATGGCATTGAAGATTGTACTTTTGTAGTTTTTTCTTCTTGATAGTCTTCTATTTTGCCAAATAACTCATTGAAAACACTAGCTTGTTGTTCTACATTTTGAGTATTAACATTTTTATTTGTAGTGTATTTTTGCAAAAGATTCTCTTCAAATAAACTTTGCAAATTTTCCTTTTGTAGCTCTTGTATCATATTTACTTGATTTTGATTTATACTATCTCCAAGTTCTATATTAATAAAACTATTGGGATCATTAGTATATTCAATAGCTTTTGGCTTATATTCGACTAACTTAAAAAATACTAAAAAAACAACAAAAAAATAAACTAAAATCGCATAAGTAAAAGCTTTAAAATTATATGTAGAATTTTCTTCCATTTTTTACTCAGTTTGCAAAGCAACTTTTTGAAAACCCAAATGCTTCATTGTTCTTAAAACACTCATTACATCATCATATTTTAAATTCTTATCCGCTCTAATGAAAACTGTTTCTTGAGTATTATATTGCACTTTTAATGCATTCATATTATCCGCAAAACTTAAAAAATTAAATTTATCTTTTCCTATAAAAATTTCTTTTTTTGCATTAATTGTTATAATTAAACTTTTGATATTTGGAGCACTTGAAGTTTTTTGTGAACCTTGAGGAAGTTGAACTTTTTCTTCATATGTAATACTTGGTGCTGTTACCATTAAAATAGCAAGCAATACAAGCATAATATCCACTAAAGGTGTAATATTTAGTTCGGGTTTTTCTTCTAAAAACATCAATTAAACCTTTGCTGAACTTACTAATACTTTTATCTCACTATCTAAAATATTAATTAGTTCATAAGCTTTGCGTTTGATAATCAAATGAAAACTATATGCAGGAATTGCCACTAAAATTCCACAACCTGTAGCTACCAAAGCTTCACTAATTTTTGGCGCAATAATACTCAAAGAATTTTGCATTTCTAAACCACCAAAAGTTTCAAGTATAGAAATAACTGTACCAAAAAGACCTATAAAAGGAGAGGTTGAAGCAATAATACTAAGCCAAGTTAATCCAATTGTGGCTTTTTTCTCAACAGAATTTTTATAAATATTCATCTTAGTTTCATCAATCTCAATACATTTTTTTAAAATTGATGCACTTTGGCTTAAATCCCTCTCTCCTCTCATCAAAGCTTCTAAAGCCTGACTTTCATCTTGCATCCATTTATTAATAAGCATTAATCTTGAAAATAAAATACTAAAACTAAGTATAAAATACACCGAAAGCCAAACCAATACAATATAAGTAATTAAGCTTGTATTTTCAAAAAAATGAAAAATTGATTGAAAATCCACTATTTTTGCCTTACATTATTATCCATCTTAGCAAAAGTAGAAGCTAAAGCAACACTATCACTACTCATAGATTTGATTAAATCTTTTGCATCTGCTAATCTTTTTGCTATTTCACTATCACTATTTCCTCCAACCCACACAGCACCTTTTGCTAAAACGCTTACTTTCGTTTCAGAAACTTTTGCATGACCTGAATCAATAGCAACTAACTCATGGGTAGAATCTGATTTTTCAATATCTATAATCCCTGCCCTTAAAGAAGAAATTAAAGATGCATGTCCTTTTAAAACACCAAATTCACCTTCACTTCCAGGAAGAACAATAGATTTTACATTATCATTGTAAATCATACCAAGAGGCGTTACCACCTCTATATGTATTAAATTATCCATTATTAAGCCTTAAGTTTTTCTGCTTTTTCAATAACTTCATCAATTCCACCTACCATATAGAAAGCATTTTCAGGTAAATGGTCATATTTTCCTTCTAAAATACCTTTAAAACCTGCTATTGTATCTTCTAAACTAATATATTTACCAGGACTTCCTGTAAATACTTCAGCAACGAAGAATGGTTGAGATAGGAATTTTTCAATTTTTCTTGCTCTTTCAACGATCAATTTATCTTCTTCACTCAATTCATCCATACCTAAAATAGCAATAATATCTTGCAAATCTTTGTATTTTTGAAGTACTGATTGTACTCCACGAGCTACTTTATAATGCTCTTCACCAATAATTTGTGGATCAAGCATTCTTGAAGTAGAATCAAGCGGATCAACAGCTGGATAAATACCTTTTTCAGCAATTGATCTATTTAAAACCGTAGTTGCATCTAAATGCGCAAAAACAGTTGCAGGAGCAGGGTCTGTTAAATCATCTGCTGGCACATAAACTGCTTGAACTGAAGTAATAGAACCTTTTTTAGTTGAAGTAATTCTTTCTTGGAATTTACCCATTTCGCTAGCTAAAGTTGGTTGATAGCCAACAGCTGAAGGAATTCTTCCTAAAAGTGCTGACATTTCAGAACCTGATTGTGAAAATCTAAAGATATTATCAATAAACATCAACACATCAAGTCCCATTTCATCTCTAAAATACTCAGCCATAGTAAGACCTGTTAAAGCAATACGATTTCTTGCTCCTGGTGGTTCATTCATTTGACCATAACATAATGCAACTTTATCTAAAACATTACTTTCTTTCATTTCATTGTAAAGATCATTACCCTCGCGAGTTCTTTCACCAACACCTGCAAAAACAGAATAACCGCTATGTTTAAATGCAACATTGTGGATTAACTCCATAATAATAACGGTTTTACCAACACCTGCACCACCAAAAAGTCCTACTTTGCCACCTTTTGCATAAGGAGCTAACAAATCAACTACCTTAATGCCTGTTTCAAAAATTTCACTTTTTGTACTTTGCTCTTCAAATGGAGGTGGATCTCTATGGATTGACCAATGTTTATCAAAATTGATCTCTTCGCCCTCATCAATCAAATCACCTGTTACATTGAAAATTCTTCCAAGTACTTTTTCACCCACTGGAACGCTAATTGGGTTTCCAGTCGCAACAGCCGTTAAACCCCTAACAAGACCATCAGTCATATCCATAGCGATAGTTCTTACTTTATTATCACCCAAATGCGCAGCTACTTCAAGCACTAGCTTGCATTCTTTTCCTTCTAATTCATAATTTACAATTATAGCTTCGTTAATTTGCGGAAGATATTCTTTAAATTCAACATCAACCACTGGTCCTAAAACTTGAGAAATAAAACCTTGCATCATCACTCCTAAATTTATTTCATTGACTCAACACCACTGATAATTTCTATCAATTCGGTGGTAATAGATTCTTGTCTTGCTTTATTATAAGCTAAATTGAGTTGTTTAACTCTAGCTTTTGCATTATTGGTTGCATTATCCATAGCTTGCATTCTTGCACTATGCTCAGCCGCCAAAGAATCAACTAAAGAAAAATACATATTATATTCAAAATAAGTTTTTAATAAATCATTTAAAATTTCTTCATCTTCAGGTTCTAAATCCATTAAAGATTGAGACTCTTGTTCTTCTTTGCTCGCAATAGCTTGCACTGGTAATAATTCATTAATACGAATTTCTTGCGAAATCATATTTTTATAGCCATTGTGTACAATTACAACCTTATCTGTAACTTCATTTATAAAATCATCAACTGCATTTTCAATAATAGCACAAGCTTTTTCATAATCAGGGCTAGAGCTTGTGTCTAAATATTTTTCTAAAATTTCAATATTTTGAAAATTAAAATACTCAATACCTGTTTTACCAATAGCTCTTAATCTTACCTTGATTTTTTTTGCTTTACAATCTTCGAGCATTTCATTTACTGTTTTAATAGTTTTAATGTTAAAACCGCCACACAAGCCTTTATCAGCAGTAATGAAAATAATATCCATTTTTTCAATATTGTCTTTTTTTCTAAAAAATGGAAGTTTATCATCAAGA
Source organism: Campylobacter lari (assembly GCF_004357905.1). Lineage (NCBI taxonomy): Bacteria > Pseudomonadati > Campylobacterota > Epsilonproteobacteria > Campylobacterales > Campylobacteraceae > Campylobacter > Campylobacter lari. The sequence goes on from NZ_SMTT01000006.1 coordinate 99,621, forward strand.
CCTTCGTATTGATTAATCTTGAAAGCAATTTCAGATAAAACTTCATCAATTTTTTGAGCAAAAATCTTTGACTTTTTAGCTGCCTCTTCTGCCTTTCTTAATTTGGCAGTAGAAACAAGCTTCATTGCATTAGTTGTTTTTTGTGTATTATGGACACTTTTTATTTTTCTTTTTATTTCTTTTAAATTAGACATTTAAAAACCTTATATATGGTTTGCTTTAAACTCACTCAACGCTTTAGCTAATTTTTCTTCCAAATCTTTATCTAAAGCTTTTTTAGTTCTAATTTGCTCAAAAATTTCTGGATATTTAGCTTCAATAAATGGATATAAGGCTGCTTCAAATTCTCCTATTTTTGAAACTGCAATATCATCTAAATATCCTTTAGTTCCTGCATAAATCATCACAACTTGATTCTCTGCTGAAAGCGGAGAATATGGAGGCTGCTTTAGAACTTCAACCATTCTTTGTCCACGCTCAAGTTGTTTTCTACTTGCTTCATCTAAATCACTTGCAAATTGTGCAAAAGCTTGCAATTCTCTATATTGAGCTAAGTCAAGTCTTAAGGTACCTGAAACTTGTTTTGTTGCTTTAATTTGTGCAGCACCACCAACACGAGACACAGATAAACCAACATTAATCGCAGGACGAATACCTGAGTTAAACAAATCTGTCTCTAAGAAAATTTGACCATCGGTAATTGAAATAACATTGGTTGGAATGTAAGCTGAAACATCTCCTGCTTGAGTTTCAATAATAGGTAATGCTGTTAAGCTTCCTGCGCCAAGCTCATCACTTAATTTACTTGCTCTTTCAAGCAATCTTGAATGTAAATAAAATACATCCCCTGGATAAGCTTCACGACCCGGAGGACGACGCAAAATCAAAGACATTTCACGATAGGCAACAGCATGCTTACTCAAATCATCATAAACAATCAACGCATGTCTTGAGTTATCTCTAAAATACTCACCCATAGTTACACCTGTATATGGAGCAAGATATTGCAATGCAGCAGGATCTGAAGCACCTGCATTTACCACTATACTATAATCCATTGCACCGTATTCTTCAAGCTTTTTAACTACTTGAGCCACTGTGCTTTGTTTTTGACCAATTGCCACATAAATACAAATAACATCTTTACCTTTTTGACTAATAATTGTATCTATTGCAACAGTAGTTTTACCCGTTTGTCTATCACCAATAATTAACTCTCTTTGTCCTCTACCAATTGGAACTAAAGCATCAATAGCTTTAATACCCGTATGTAATGGTTCATGAACACTTTTTCTAGCCATAATACCTTTTGCTTTTTCTTCCACAAAGCGATATTCACTTGTTTCAATCGCTCCCTTAGCATCAATTGGCTCACCTAAAGCATTTACAACACGGCCTATCAACGCATCACCAACTGGAACCTTTAGAAGTTTTTTTAATCTTTTTACAGAGCTTCCTTCTTTTAAGCCAAGTCCCTTTCCTAAAATAACAATACCAACACTTGATTCTTCAAGGTTAAGCACCATTCCCTTTTCGCCATTTTCAAATTCAACCATCTCACCGGCCATAGCATTTTTAAGACCATAAACCTTAGCAACACCATCAGCAACTGAAATAATCTTACCGGTTTCTTCTATTTCAAGATTAAAATCAAATTTTTCAATTCTTTCTTTTATAATAGAACTAATTTCATCTGCTTTAAATTTCATCAAGTCTCCTTAAATTGCTTTTAATATATATTCATTCATTTTAGCTTTTAAGCTTTGCATTGAAAATGAAATTTCATAACCAAGTCCATCTAAGCTAATTTTTACACTGTCATTATCACTTATTTTACTATCTAATCTAATCTTTGCGTTGAATTTAAGACTAAGTTTTTCTTCTAAATTTTTAATTTCTTCTTCACTTAATTTTTCTTTTGAATAAACTTGCCCTAAAAATTCATTTTCTTTTAATGCTTTTTGTTCACTCAATTCTTTAGTAATGCTTGGAATTAACATCTCTCTATTGTTGCCAACAACTAAGCTCATAAAATTTTTAAAAGCATCACTTGGATTATCTAATAAAGAAAGTATAAAATCTAATTTTTTTTCTTGTTTAAGCTCATAAGCATTTAAAATACTTACAAATTTATCAGAAGCAAAAGCTGAACTAAGTTGTAATAAATTTGAATAAAAATTTTCAAAATCTTTTCTTTCTAATATAGCTTTTGCATAGGTTTTTGCAATTACACTTTCCATCAAGACACCTTTTTCATCATGATATTTAAAATTTCTTTTTGCTGAAGCTGTAAACTTTGATCTTCAAAAATTTCTTCTAAAACCGCTTGCACAACTTCTTTTTCCATTCTTCTTATTTCATATTCTTTATGCTCTTCATAAGTTTTTTCTAAAGCCTTAATCTCCATTTTTGTTTCAGCTTCTATTTTATCTGTAATGATTTCTGCTTCTTTTTTTGCAAGAGCAACTGCATTAATTGCTTCTTGTTTAGCTAAATCTAGTTTTTTCATCATTTCTAATTTATGATTTTTGCTTGCAATAAGTTTTTCTTGTATTTCATTCATCCTAGAGGCAATTTTTGCAATTCTTCCGTGGTAAAAATTTTTTAAAGGTGTTGCTATAAAATAATATAAAATAGCAGCAAACAAAACAAAATTAACTGCTCTTGGGATAATATCATACTCGCCACTTCCATTACCTGCTGCAAAAGCATAAAAAGGAAGCACCGATAATAATGTAATTTTTTTCAACATTTATCTTCCTTAAATTTTACTCAAGCTATCTTTAAAGCTTTGCTTAAATTCTGGCATTTTTAAACGCATCTCTTCTTTTAATTCTTTTTCTTTTTCTCTTAGACTTTTTAGAAAAACATGCATTTGTTCTTCTAATTCTTTTTTCTTTATTGATAATTCTTTTTCTTGTTTTATTTTAGCTTCTTCTACTGCTTTTGCTTTGATTTGATTAATCTCATCTCTTGTTTGTATATGAATTTTTTCCAACTCATTTTCTACATTTGAAACATCATCAGAATTTTTTTTCATTTTTTCTTCGTCATTTTTAATAGTCAAATCTCTAGAATCCATAAATTTAATCAAAGGTTTATAGAGTATAGAATTTAAAATTGCTATCATAAGCAAAAAAATGACACCAGTAGCTATCATGATGGAAAAATGTACATCATTAAACATTAATACTCCTAAATAAATCTAAATAAAACGCGCAATTATACCAAAATATACCTAAAAGCATATTTAATCTAGTATTTTTAAAAATTTTACAATCTCATTTTCGTCAGAAAAATTAACAATAATTTTTAAATCTTTCACTACTGTCTTAAATCCAAAAGATTCTATTTTTTCTTTTAAATTTAATATAGATTGATTTTGCTTATTTAAATTTGTATTTTTTTCTAAATTATTTGAATTTTTAAAATTTTTAATCAGTTTTTCTGTATCTCTTACATTAAGTTTTTGACCTATGATAGTATCAACTATCATTTTTTCTTCTTCTTTTTCAAGTCCTACTAAAACTTTTGCATGACCTTGTGAAATTTTACCTTCTATAATGAAATTTTGCGTTTGCTCATTTAAATTTAAGAGTCTTAAGGTATTAGCAATTTGTGGTCTTGACTTGTGAATAAGATCTGCTAATTTTTCTTGAGTTATGTCATGAATTTCCAATAATTCTTTATAAGAATGTGCCAATTCTATAGGATTTAAATTTTCCCTTTGGATATTTTCAATCAAAGCAAGCTCGCGTAATTTTATATCATCCACATTTAAAACTACGGCTTTAATCTGTTCTTTTTCTAAAAGCTTACATGCTCTAAATCTTCTCTCGCCAGCTATTATAATATAATCAAATTCATCTTTTTTAAAAACTACAATAGGCTGAATTAAACCATATTCTTTAATAGACCCCGCAAGCTCTTCTAAAGCTTGTGTATCAAAATTTTTCCTTGGCTGATAAGGATTTGGACTAATTAAATCTATATCAATTTCTTCTATTTTGCCTTCTTTTGATCCTAATTCTTTTTCATAAACTTCATCAATATCAGCCAAAATACTACTTAAGCCTCTTCCTAATGCACTTTTTTTTGCCATTTTTTATCCTAATATAGAATGTGCTAAATTTTGATATGCTACTGAACCTGGGGATTTTATATCATAAAGTATAATAGGTTTTCCATAACTTGGACTTTCAGCAAGTTTTACATTTCTTGGTATGATGATAAAATCATCTTCATTATCACCTGTTCTAAATAGCTTTTGCTTGAAATTTTGCTTTAAATCTTCCACGGTATCTTTTGAAAGATTATTTTGTGAGCTATACATAGTTGGTAAAAAACCTTTTATTTTTAACTTTGGGTTGATAGTTTTTTTCACAAATTTTATGGTATTTAAAACCATCGCAACACCCTCAAGCGCATAAAATTCACATTGTATAGGGATAATAACACTATCGCTTGCTGCAAAAGCATTTACCGTAATGCTTCCAAGTGCAGGAGGTGAGTCAATGATAATAAAATCATAATCTTTAGCAATTTCTTTGATTTTTTCTCTTAAAATCGTTCTATATTCTCCGCTTTCTTTTACTACTTCTTGTTCAATTCCAACCAAAGAAATATTTGATGGAGCTAAGTATAATTGTGGAAGTTCAGTTTTTAAAATGATTTCAGAAAGTTTTTTCCTGCCTATAAAAACATGGTAAATATTATACTCATAATTACTTCTATTAAAACCAAGTCCTGTTGTAGCATTAGCTTGTGGATCAATATCTATCAAAAGAACCTTTTTTTCAGCCACTGCTAAAGAAGCCGCTAGATTAATAGCGGTAGTAGTTTTACCTACCCCACCTTTTTGATTTGCAATAGTTATTATCTCACTCATCTTAAACTATATATCCTTTTACTATCTAACAATATAGAACCATCTTTATACAATAAAGCATCTTTTAAAGATAAAATCTTACCTTCATTATGTATAAAAAAATTTCTTGATTTTTCAAATTCTAGCATATACTTGCTAAAAATATTCTTCCATAAAATTTTCTCATCTACATAAGAAAAATACTCATTTAAAAGTTTTGCTATATCTACTTCTATATCTAAAATTTCAGCATTAAATGGAGCATATTTAAGATTAATCCCTATTCCTACAACCAAAAAATCATTGATTTTAGAACTCATCAATCCGCCTATTTTTTTATCTTCTATATAAAAATCATTGGGCCATTTAATCCATACTTTCGAATTTTTTCTTTGCAATACTTCTTTCATTAAAAATGCAAAATATATACTAGCAGAAGCCAAAGGAAGATCTTGTGCTAATTCTTGAGTTTTTATGCAAAAAGATACATGTAAATTTCCTTGCTTACTTTGCCAAGTATTGTCCCTACTACCTATACCAGCACTTTGGATAAAAGCACAAATGGCTGTATTGTTAGTAATTTCTCCACTACGAATTTTATCACTTAAATAAATTTGAGTTGATTCAAGCTCATCAAAATAAACTATCTCCAAGTTTTAACCTTTTTCCATTTAAATAAGTCTTAGCGTCTAAAGCCTTTTTTCCACTTTCTTGTAAATTTTTAATCCTTAAAACACCTTTTTTACATGAAAGCAAAAAGCCTTCCTTTTCTATTTGTAAAATCACGCCTGATTTTTGAGTTTTTTCACTATCAATTAGCTCTATGTCTAAAAATTTCACACCATTTTCTAAAAAAATTCCAGGCCAAGGTGTAAAAGCTAAAAATTTTTGATAAATTTCATTTGCATTATTTAAAACAATCAACCCATCTTCTTTTTTGATTTTTTTACAATGTGTAACTAAATTTCCATCTTGCTTTTTTGGGATAATTTTTTCAAAATTCAAAAGCGTAGAAATAGTAAGCTTAGCTGCTAAATTGGAAAGCATAATAAAAACTTCAGCTGAATTTTTACCTGCGATATCACATTCTATACTTTCTAAGATTGCACCACTATCAAGCCCTTCTTCCATAAGCATAGTACAAACCCCGCTTATTTTATCCCCATTTAAAATAGCACTTTGTATAGGTGAAGCACCACGATATTTAGGAAGTAAGGAAGCGTGTAAATTGACACAAGGAGCAATATCTAAAATTTCTTTTGGTAAAATCTTCCCATAAGCAGCAACAACTATAAAATCAGGTTTTAAGCTTTTTATTCCATTGATTATATTTTCATCTTTTAAGCTTTTTGGAGTGAAAATTTCTATATTTAAATTATTTTCTAAAACAAATTTTTTAGTATCACTTGGAGTTAGAATTTGCTTTCTTCCCACAGGTTTATCAGGTTGAGTAAATAAAGCTTGGATATTAAATCCTTTATCGACAAGCTCTTTTAAAATACAAGTTGCATAAGATGGAGTTCCCATAAAAATGATATTTTTCATAATACCACTATCCTTTTTTTATAAGTTTTTATAGCTTTTTGATATGAAAGCTCAAGATAATCTTTAAAAATTTCAAAATTTTTTCTAGAAGGGTTGTTGATGCAAATATATCCCATATAAGCATAAATTGGATGAGGCATGATAAAATCAAGCATAGAAAAATCATAATTTAAACTAACAACCTCACCCTTTAAAGCTTTTTTAGGTTTTTTACCAAAAAGATTTTGGTAATCTTGATCACAAAGAGAGCAACTTAGACGAAATACACCTTCTCTATTTAAATTCGAAGCTTTATCATTTATGCCATCATTTTCTTTAATAGTGCAAAAATAAACTCCGTTTTTTAAAACCTTATCGGGATTATAAAAAAAGCTATGTTCTTTATAAGTAAATTTATATACCAAGCCTTTAAAATTAGACTTGATATATTCTTGAATAAAATCTATAGTTAAATTTTCACTCATCAAAGATTATTTTGACTTCTAATTTTTTTAACTTCTTCTAAAAGCATAAATTTAAGCTCTTTAAGTCCAGTTTTTTCAAGGCTTGAAACCTTGATGAAAAAACTTTGCGGATTATTTTGACTTTGCAAATAAGCTTTTAGCTCATTATAATCATCTTCTATTTTTTGTGCAAATTCTTCGCCTAAATTTACGCTATCACTTTTTGAAAGCATTAAGCCAAAATTTCTTGCATAAAGCTTGCTTGAAAATTTTTCCAATTCTTTTCTTAAAATACAAAATTGCTCTTTTAAGCTCATATCTCTTAATGGATCAAGCACAAAAAGCAAAAAAGAAGTTCTTTCTATGTGTCTTAAAAACTCAAGTCCCAAACCCCTACCATCGCTTGCACCTTCTATAATACCTGGGATATCTGCCATCACAAAAGAATTATAATCATCTACTTCAACCATACCAAGTTTTGGAGTTAAAGTAGTAAATTCATAATTAGCTATTTCAGGTCTTGCATTAGATACTACGCTTATAAGAGTGGATTTTCCTACATTTGGAAAGCCCACAAGTCCAACATCTGCTATGAGTTTTAATTCTAAGCGCACACTTAAGGTTTTTCCTGCCACACCCGGTTGGGCATAATCTGGGCGTTGATTAGTAGAGTTTTTAAAATGAGTATTACCAAGACCACCTTTACCGCCTTTTAAAAATAATTCTTTTTGGCCCTCTACTAACATATCAAGCAAAACTTCCCCACTTTGTGCGTCAATTACTTGAGTGCCTTGAGGAACGATTAATTCTAAACTCTCCCCTCTTTTGCCGTTTTTATTACGACCTAAGCCTGGCTGGCCATTTTGTGCTTTAAGTTCTTTTTTACCTTTAAAGTGCGCTAGCGTATGGGTATTATTATCACATATAAAATATACATCGCCGCCATTTCCACCATCGCCACCATCAGGCCCACCGAGTGGAACATGTTTTTCACGGCGAAAACTCACAGCACCTTTGCCACCATTACCTGAACTTAAAACTAATTTCACATTATCTATAAACATACAATCACCAAAATATAAATTTTTAAAATGATATTATATTTTTTTTAATATATTAAGATTAAAAAGAAGAAAAAGGCTACAAAGTAGCCTTAAAATTATGCAGGATAAACAGAAACTTTTTTTCTATTTTTATCTTTTCTTTCGAATTTTACGAAACCATCAATTAAAGCAAAAATTGTATGATCTTTTCCTATGCCTACATTATTACCCGCATGAGTTGCTGTTCCTCTTTGGCGGATGATGATGTTGCCAGCGCGAACAAATTCTCCACCAAATTTTTTAACACCTAGACGACGACCTATAGAATCACGATTATTCTGAGTTGAACCTTGACCTTTCTTGTGTGCCATTCTTTACTCCTTAAGCTTTAATATCTACTACTCTAACGCGAGTAAATTGTCTTCTAAAACCGCGTTTTAATTTTGAGTCTTTTCTACGTCTTTTTTTATAAATCACAACTTTTTTGTCTTTTCCATGAGCAATCACTTCTAAAACAACTTTTGCACCCGCAATAAACGGCGCACCTACCTTTAATTCTTTATCGCATATAGCAAGAACTTCACTTACTTCTATGCTTGATTTTGCTTCAGCTTCAAAACGATCTAGTTTAAGCTCATCACCTTGGCTTACTCTGTATTGTTTTCCACTGTGTTTTATAATAGCATACATACAGCTATCCTTTCTTAAAATATTTTGGTAGCACCATAAAGCATTATGCATAAACATAAATTTAGAAAGCTTTAATGGCTAAAAGCAGTAATTATATCTTGATTTTATATAAAGTAAGCTTAAGACGCAAAAAAGCGTCTTAAGATTTAAATTAAAGCTCTGGTTTTGGAGTTTTTTCAGTTGCTTTTGGAAGTTGAGGGTAAGTAATGCTTGGTTTTTTACCTGTTAAGGCATGTAAGAAAGTTTCTATAGAAGCTGCTTCTTTATCAGAAATTTCTATGCCAAGTTGCACACTGCCCATTTCTTTAATTGCTTCTTGTAAAGACCAAATAGCACCATTGTGAAAATACGGAGCAGTTTCAGCAATATTTCTTAAGGTTGGAGTTTTAACTAAGCCATTTGCATCACCTTTAAAATCTCCTACATTTGCAAATTTATATTTAGCTGCTACTTGGAAAGCCTGCATACTACCACCTAAATTTACTCCTGTATGACAAGCTGTACAGCCTTTATCGATGAAAGTTTTCAAACCTTCTTTTTCTTTTTTATTTAATGCTTTTGTATCACCTTCTAAGAATTTATCAAATTTAGATGGAGTTAAAAGTGTTCTTTCAAATGTAGCAATAGCATCTGCAATATTATCAAAAGTTACTCCACTGCTACCATAAACTTTTTTAAATTCTTTTACATATTCTGGCATAGAAGCTATTTTTTCTACTGCTAATTTAGCAGGAGTTGCCATTTCAGGTTCTGCTTCAATTGGTCCTTTTGCTTGATCTGCTAAAGTTCCTGCTCTACCATCCCAAAATTGAGTTGAATTTAAAACTGAGTTATAAACTGTTGGTGAATTTAAATGATGAGGATTAGCTGTCCATTTATGTCCTACAGCAGCCGCTATACCATCAGTACCACCCATACCTAAATTATGACAGGTATTACAAGAAATCAAACCACTTTTAGAAAGTCTTGGCTCAAAATACAGCTTTTTACCAAGGTTAGCTTTCTCTTTAGAGAATTTACTAGCTTTAATACCCATTTCTTTTAATAGTTTTTCAACACCTGTCTGATCTTTTGGTAAAGGCGCCAAACCTGCAGCTTTTGCTTCATCAAGCAAAGCTTTATCGTTAGCAAAAGCAGTTGATGCAACTAATAATGATGATGCAACTAATAATGAAATTTTTTTCATTATCTACTCCTAAATAAGATAAAATAAAGCCTATTTAAAATAAACTTATTGAAAATATATCTATAATTTTCTTTAAATAATATAAAAAATTTATATTTAACAATAAAAATTATTATAGGATAAAATATCTCTTAAATATTTATTTCAGGGTTTTTTGCTATTATTACAGAGTTTTACAAAAATCTTAGGGAAAAGTAAATGGAAAATTTAATAATCTATCTTTTAGCTTATCTCATAGGCGCTATACCATTTGGGCTTTTGCTAGCTCAAATTTTTGCTAAAACAAACATTAAAAATATGGGTAGTAAAAGTATAGGCGCTACAAATGTTTTAAGGGTAGTAAAAGAAAGCGATCCTAAACTAGCTAAAATACTTGCTATTGCAACCGCTATTTTAGACGCATTAAAAGGAATCATACCTATATTAGTGGCAAAATTTATGGGCTATGATGAAAATATCTTATGGACTATGGCTGTTTTAGCAGTATTTGGGCACTGCTTTTCTCCTTATTTAAAATTTGAAGGTGGCAAAGGAGTGGCTACAGGGGCTGGGGTCTTAACAGTATTTTTACCTTTTGAAATAATATCTGCGGTTTTAGCTTGGTTTATCATAGGAAAGGTATTTAAAATTTCAAGCTTAGCTTCATTAGGAGCTTTAATTGTTTTAATAGCCACTTCATTTATTTTTCATTATAACATGCCTGTGATCAACACCCATGCACCAATTTTTGTTATTGCATTTATAGTAATTTATAAACATATACCAAATATTTTAAGGCTTATTGGAAAACAAGAATGCAAAGTCATATAAAAGTCAGTTTAGAATTTAAATGTATTATAGGGCTTTTGGATTTTGAAAGAATTCAAGAACAAAAAGTTATTATAGAACTAGAAGCTAAAAGTAAAAAATTTTTAGATTATGCAAAACTTTGTATTAGAATAGAAAAAATTTATAAAAAGAAAAAATTTAAAACTATAGAAAAATCTTTAAAATACATATGCAAGGATATTAAAAAACATAATAAAAAGCTTAAATTTATAAATATCACTTGTTACAAACCTGATATTATCAAAAATGCATGCGTTGGAGCTAGTCTGAGTAAAAAATATTAAAATTTTTTTAAAGAATTTTGAACATTTGCTTAATTTGTGTTATACTTTTGGACTAAAACTATCTTCAAAGGAATAAAATGCGTATTTTAGTTGTAGAAGATGAAGCATCACTTAATAAAACTCTATCAAATACCTTAAATGAGTTTGGCTACCAAAGTGATACTTCAGAAAATTTTAAAGACGCTGAGTATTTTATAGGTATTAGACACTATGATTTAGTATTATCAAATTGGACTATTGGCAATAATGACGCAAGTGATTTAATTAATGCCATTAAGCAAAAATCTCCAAGAACCGCTATAGTTACAATATGCGCAAAAGCAGATAAAGAAAATGAAATCAAAGCTTTGAAAGCTGGAGCAGATGATTATATAAAAAAACCTTTAGATTTTGAAATTTTAATGGCGAGAATTGAAGCTAGACTTAGATTTGGCGGAACAAATGTGATCAAAATCGATGATTTAGTGATTGATCCTGATGAAGAAAAAATCACTTATCAAGGAAAAGATATAGAATTAAAAGGAAAACCTTTTGAAGTTTTAACTCATTTAGCTAGACATTCAGATCAGATTGTGTCAAAAGAACAACTTTTAGATGCTATTTGGGAAGAACCTGAACTTGTAACTCCAAATGTTATAGAGGTTGCAATCAATCAAATAAGACAAAAAATGGATAAACCGCTTAACATCTCTACCATAGAAACCGTGCGTCGTAGAGGGTATCGTTTTTGTTTTCCTAAAAAAACTAACTAAAATTTTAGAATGATTTAATCATTCTAAAAAGTAGATTTTGTTTTTTCTTTCATTTTAAATTACCTATAAGTTTTTATATAGTATAAGTTTGCTTTATTACTTATAAAAAGGAAAAAAATATGTCACTTTTAATCACTAGAGAATGCATATCCTGTGATGCATGTAGGGAAGAATGTCCCGATGAAGCAATCTATGATAATGATCCAATTTATGTCATAGATCCTGATCTTTGTACTGAATGTGTGAATGAATTTTCAGAACCAGCTTGTATAGTAGCTTGTCCAGTAGATTGTATCATACCTGATCCTGATAATGTAGAAAGCATTGATGAGCTTCGTTTAAAACATAAAAATAAAGATATTTAATGGCTAAAAAAACAGCAGTAATTGACCTTGGCTCTAATTCCGTTCGTATGGTAGTTTTTGAAAAAACCTCAAGATATGGTTTTTTCATTTGCAGTGAGCACAAAAAGAAAGTAAGACTTGGAGAAAATGCTTACAATAATAATAAAATTCTTCAAGAAGAAGCCATGCTTAAAGCCGAAAAAGCTTTAACTTATTTTAAGGAAAAAGCTTTAAAAGAAAAATGTAGAAAAATTATTGCTGTTGGAACTTCCGCATTAAGAGATGCACCCAATGCTAAAGATTTCATAGCTAGAATAGCAAAAAATGTAGGTTTAAATATAAAATGTATTAATGGAAAAACAGAGTCATTTTTAGGTGGGCTTGCTGCGCTAAATTTACTATCAGATATTCAAAATGCCACCACTATAGATATAGGTGGAGGATCGACTGAGCTTTGTTTAATCAAAGAAGGTAAGATTGTAGATTGTATTTCACTTGATCTTGGCACAGTAAGATTAAAAGAAATTTTTTACGATACAAAAAAATTTAATGCACTAGACCAATTTATACAAGAAGCACTAAAACAAGTTCCAAAGCATTTTCAAAATGAAAATATCATTGCCATAGGTGGAAGTTTAAGGGCATTGTCAAATTCTATAATGAAAAAAAACTCTTACCCGTTAAAAATGATTCATAATTTTAGTTATAGTTTTGAAAAAGAAAAAAATCACATAGAAAAAATTCAAAATGCTAAAAATTTAAATGATTTTAACATAAAAAAAGATCGTTTTGATACTATAAAAGAAGGATGTGTGATATTTTTAGCACTAGCAAAAAATTTAAAAGCTAAAAATATCATCACCTCTGCAGTGGGTGTTAGAGAAGGTGTATTTTTATCTAATCTTTTTCAAAAATATACTAAAATAAAAAACGAAACAACGGATTTTTCAAAATTTAATGCCAAATTTCCTCCGAATTTCAATCCAAGCTTAAAATCTATACAAGATCGTTTTAGTATAGATTATAATGATAAAAGTGCTTATTTTGCAAATAAATTATTTGATGCCCTTTTACCTATCCATAAAATTAATCTTGCTTTTAAAAAAGATCTTATAAATGCTGCAAAATTATCGCATATAGGTGAGAGAATTAATTTTTATTTTGCCAATGAACATAGTGCTTATATAGCTCTAAATAGCCTGCATTTTGGTTTTTCACATAAAGAAATTTTATTAATTTCTACTATTTTAAAAGCTAATGGAAAAAAAATCAATCCATTTGCAATAGAAAATATAAAAGATTTATTACCAAATAATCACATATTAGCTTGGCTTAATTTTATTTTAGCTTTATCAAAAAAACTTGCAAAAGACACTGATGAGAATCTTGATTTCACGCTAAAAAATCATACTTTGTATATATACTCGACTAAAAAACAAATTTATTTTTCGAAAGAAGAAATCAAAAAAATTTCAAAGCCAAAACTTATCATTTTGGCTTTTAATCAGCAAAATTAATTATTTTGTTTTAAAAGTAAATTTTGCAATCTTTGTTTATTTTCTTCAAAATAAGAGTCAAAATCTTTTTCTTTTGGCTTTTGAGGTGCTTTGTTTTGTTCTTCATTTTTTATCAAAGCTTCATTTGTTTCTAATACTACATTAGAATTTCCTATAATCATAGTATAACGCTTTAAACCATATTCAAAAACTACAAGTTGATTGTGTCTATCAAGTGGTCTTTGAAAGATTAAATTAAAATTCCTATCTAAAGGGTGTTTTTGTCTTAGATATATTTTTAAAAACCAAAGTCCAACAAGCAAAAGTATCAAAACGCTTACAACTAAAATATAATTTGTAAAATCATATTCTTGCATTTTTATTTCCTCGTTTTTTTCCTCTAAGCTTTTTTTAGTACTTAAATTTACACCTTCTTTTCGAGCACGCAATCTTAAACCATATTCACCAATCGCATCAGCGGTAATTTGTATTTTATTACCTACACTTAAAGCTATAAAAGTTTTTTTATCTTCTGAAAAAATTTTAATTTTTTTTATAATATCAGAATTTAACGCTCTATCTTCCTCTTTTGCACTTTTAGCATTTAAAGTAAAAATAATAATACCATCTTTTTTCTTTTGACTAATACCTTCTTTATAAGGAACATCAAATGAAAAAGTAATATCCACCCTATCTTCTCTTGGATAAATATTGTAATCAAGAATTTTTGCCCCAAAAAGAGGTAAAGCGAGTAATAAAATCCAAATAAATTTCATTGCAATTCTTTTTTGAAATACTGCAATACTGATTTAGAATCTAAAATTTCATTAATCCTTATAGCAAGGTTTTTCTCATACACCATTACCTCACCTTTTCCAAAAATTCTTCTATTTAAATAAAGTTCCACGCTTTCACCCGCTGGCTTTTCAAGGTCTATCACAGAACCAACTTCTAGCTTTAAAAGTTCTCTTACACTCATATTAGTAGTACCAAGCTCACTAACAAAATCAACGCTAATATCTAAAATATCTTCATAAGATTGCAACAATCCTAAATGATCTTCTATCATAATTTTTTATAGCCTATTCTAAAACGAGCATTTTTCATTTCATAAGTAAATTTTTCTTTGAGTTTGATTTTTGAAAATCCATCAATACGTCCTAAATATTCAGGAACACCCAAGCGATATTCATCTTTGCCATTAGTGTCATTAAGTAATTTTTTGGCATAACCTATAATTTGATTAGCTACTTCTTTTACTAAATCTGCTAGATCATCTTCTTTTAACTCTTCATGCAATAAAAATTGCGCAATCTCATTAAGAGCCTTTTTTTGAAAAAACAGATAAAAACTATATTCTTCATCTTTAAAATACAAAGGTATAGAAGCCCCATAAAGCTCGCCTCTAATCACGCTTGTTGGTGTAATTTTAAGTTTTAAAATGTGTTCACAAAAGTGATAAATCGAATATTCTAGTGTTTTAGTCATAGTTTTTTCCTTAGATAACTTTATAATAAATTTATTTTACTAAATAAACCTTTAATCACAATTAATAATTAAAATATAAAATATAGTAAATTTTTATTTAAATTAAAAAAGGTTTTTTGATGTTTATAGAAAATTTTAACATAAATGAAAAAGTTTTCATCATCGCTGAACTTTCAGCCAATCATGCAAATAGTCTTGAAATAGCTTTAAAAACTATACAAGCAGCCAAACAAGCAGGAGCTAATGCTATAAAAATTCAAACCTATACCCCAGATAGCTTAACACTAAATTCTGACAAAAAAGATTTTATTATTGAAGGTGGTTTATGGCATGGACGCAAACTATATGAGCTCTACGAAGAAGCTAAAACTCCTTATGAGTGGCATGAAAAACTTTTTGAATGTGCTAAAAATGAAGGTTTAATTTGCTTTTCTAGTCCTTTTTCTAAGGAAGATGTAAATTTTTTAAGGCGATTTAATCCCCCAGCTTATAAAATCGCTTCCTTTGAAGCAAATGATTATGATTTTGTGCGTTGTGTGGCAAAAGAAAACAAACCTACTTTAGTTTCTACAGGCATAGCCTATGAAGAAGAACTTGAAATGATTGTTAAAATTTTTAAAGAAGAAAACAATCCGAATTTGATTTTGCTTAAATGCACCTCGGCTTATCCTTCACAAATTTATGATTTAAATTTAAATGTCATAAAAACTTTACAAGAAAAATTTAACACTATTGTTGGTTTAAGTGATCATAGCGAGGGATTTTTAGCACCAACTTTAGCCGTAGCTCTTGGCGCAAGAGTCATAGAAAAACATTTTATATTAGACAAAACTTTAAATAGTGCTGATGCTAAATTTAGTCTTGATTTTGAGGAGTTTAAGCAAATGTGTTCTATGGTGCGTTTAAGCGAGCAAGCTTTAGGAAACAAAGAATTTAACATGGATGAAAAAACTTTAAAAAACCGCCATTTTGCAAGAAGTTTATATACAAGCAAAGACATCAAAAAAGGTGATATTTTCACACGAGAAAATATAAAAAGCGTAAGACCAAGCCTAGGTTTGCATCCTAAATTTTTACCTATCATGCTTGGTAAAAAAGCAAGTTGTGATATAGAATTTGCTAAAGCTTTAGAAGAAAAACATTTCAAGGAATAATCATGAAAAAATATATTTTGTTTAAAAATCATGATAGTAAAAAATATGTTTTGATATAATAAAATAAAAATTTGGACTTTAAATGAATAAAGAATTATTTTTAAAAAACACCCAAGCTCTTTTTGAAGTAGATCAAATACTAGCTTATGAGTTGAGAAAAATCACTCAAAATCATAAATTTAAAATCATAGAAGATAAAATTTTTGATTTGCAAAATCAAGTTTTTTTAGATGAAAATCATTCTTTTGATTATGATAAATTTCAATTATATCCAGTATTATTTTTTTATGGTTTTGGCGATGGAAAATTTTTTATAGAACTTTTAAAAAATCAGAATTTAAAACATATTGTTATTTTTGAAGAAGAATTAGAAATTTTATATCTAGCTTTTCATATGATTGATTTTACCACACTTCTTAGAAAAGAAAAACTTATTTTGTTTTTTACACCAAATATCAACACCGCTCAACTTAAAGTTTTATTTAATTATCCGCAAATCAAACATACGCTGAAAATTTTCAATTTTCATTTTTATAATGATTTTTATATTAATTTTTATACACCCAATGCTCAAAATGTGATGCAAATTTTATTAAATCTCATAAAAACACTAATGCTTGCTCGTGGAAATGACCCAAAAGATGCTTTGCTAGGAATAAAACATAATATTATAAATTTAGAAAAAATCATCACTCATACACCTTTTAAAAATCTAATAAAAGATAGAAAAGCAAGAGCAAAAAATGCCATTATAGTTTCAACAGGTCCTTCTTTGATGAAACAACTTCCGCTTTTAAAAAAATACCAAGAAAATGTTGTGATTTTTAGTGCTGATAGCTCTTATATTATCTTAGCTAAAGAAGGAATTAAGCCTGATTATGTCTTTTCACTAGAAAGAGAAGATATGACTAGCGAATTTTTTAATAATGATTTTGGAGAATTTGATAAAAATATTTTATTTATCATAGCCTCTTTAACTCATCCTAAAACTATAGAATATTTAGAAAAAAACAATAGAAATTATATGCTCGTTTTAAGACCTTTGTTTTTTGAAAGCAAACTTGGCTTAAATGAATATGGTTTTTTGGGAAATGGCATGAGTGTTGCTAATATGGCTTATGAGTTAGCTGGAGCTTTAAGATTTGAAAATATTATTTTAATAGGGCAAGATCTAGCTTATAGTGATGATGGAAAGTCTCACCCAAAAGAACATTTATATGGTGATCAAGGAGATGAAGAAGTTGTTTATAAAACAATCTGTGCATATGGAGGCAATAAAGAAGTAAAGACACAACTCACATGGTATTTGTTTTTAAAAAGTTTTGAAAAAGATATAGCTCTAGCTAGAGATATATTAAAAATCAAAACTTATAATGCCACAGAAGGTGGGGCAAGGATAGAAGGGACTATAGAAAAACCTTTTAAAGAAATTTGTGAAGAGTTTTTAAAAGAAAAAATTGAAAAAAATATTATTTTAACAAAAGCAAAAAATCCACAAAAAAAACTAAAACAATGCAAAGAAAAACTCAACAAACAAATAAAACAAAGTGAAATTTTTATCAATGAATGTAAAAAAGCTATTAAGGATAAAAACTTAGAAAGATTAGAAAAACTAAGACTTAAGCTCCCAAAAAGTGATTTTTTTTCAGATATTTTACAAGCTAGATGCTTTCAAAATGAATGTGAGGTTTTAAAATACAAAGTTGAAAAAGAAAAAAATACAAAATCTTTCTTAGAACAACAAATCGATTTTTTTGATGAGATTATTTTATATCTTGAAAATTATAATAAAACTATAAAAGAAAATTTAAAACAATAACACATCAAATTTTTGATAAAAAACATAAAAAATGACGATATTATTTTTTTAATCAAAAAGGATAAAAATGAAAACAGAGATTTTTAAAAAAAATTTAAAAGCCTTAAAAGGAAGTGAATATCAAACACTAAAAAGAAAATTAGGTAGAATAAAAGAAGCTAAAGATTATATTTATGTTTTTGATAAAGATCCTTTAAATTGTAATATATGCTATAAAAATATAAAAAATTTATATATAAATCCTTTAAAAGAACTACAAGAAAAAATTGAGCTATTTAATAAAGAATACTTAAGATACCCTATACTTTTTTTCTATGGATTAGGCAATGGTATATTTTACAAAAGTTTGCTTGCAAATAAAGAACATAAAAGAGTTATTGTATATGAAAAAGACATTGAGTTAATATTTTTAGTTTTTAATATGATAGATTTTTCCAAAGAACTTTTAGAAGGTAGATTTATTTTAATCCATACAAAGGAATTTAACTATACAAAAGCTGATACTTTATGCTCTTTTTTAAATTTATTTTTAAAAACTTACACTCTACATATTCATTGTGAATTTTATGAAGAAAGACAAAAAGAAGAAATTAAAAACATAAATGATTTAAATTCCAAAATTATTAAAAATATTGCCTTAAGAAGAGGAAATGATCCAATTGATGCCATGCAAGGCATAGAACAATTTGTTCTAAATTTACCTAAAATGCTTACACATCCAAGTTTTAACGAATTTAAGAAAAAAAGATCAAATAAAAGCAAAAATGCTATATTGGTAGCTACTGGACCTTCTTTAAAAAAACAACTTCCTTTACTTAAAAAATATGCTAATAAGGCTACTATATTTTGTGCTGATAGCGCTTATCCTATCTTAGCAAAGGCAGGTATAAAACCTGATTATGTTTGTATGCTAGAAAGAGATGATGTGGTATCAAAATGCTTTGATAATGATTTTAAAGAATTTGATAAAGACATTACTTTTATTTTAGCTTCATTAGTATATAAAGATAGTATAAAATTTTTAGAAAAAAATAAAAGAAAATATATTTTAGTTTCAAGATCAATGCCTTTTGCTTATTCTTTAGGATTGCATGATTTTGGCTATGTAAGCGGTGGAATGAGCGTAGCACATTTAAACTATGAACTAGCACTTTTACTAGGACATGAAAATATCATCTTAATAGGACAAGATTTAGCTTATAGTGATGATGGACAAACTCATAGTGAAGGATTTTTACATGAAAGTTATCACGAAGGAGATTTTGAACGCGATCATGGAAAATTTGAAACCTTAGCTTATGGCGGAAAAACTTATGTGCAAAGTTCAGAGGTTTGGATATTATTTAAACAAATTTTTGAAAGTTTATTTCACAAACAAACAAAAGCAAAAATTTACAATGCCACAGAAGGCGGAGCAAGGATAGAAGGAACCATAGAAAAACCTTTTAAAGAAATTTGTAAAGAGTTTTTAAAAGATGAGGTAAAAAAACCTTTTCCAAAGCTAAATCCACCAAAACGCAAAGATAGCCAAGAGCTTATGCTAAAAGCTTACAAACAAATCAAACAAAACATAAAAGCTAATGAAAAATTCTTAAAAATTTGTAAAAAATTACATAAAGAATTAAACTATCAAAGCAAAACACACTATACTTTACATGAGTTAAATACAAAAATAGATCAACTAAAAGAGACTATAGAAAGTAATAAATACATTTTCTTAAGAGAAGTTTTAAGTCCTTCTTTATTTCATCTTGAAAGTAATTTCTCAAAAATCTATGTTAATCCTATGCACAATGATAGCGATAAACAAAATAAACTTGTTGCTTGGATTACAGCACATAAATCTTGGCTAGAAGAAATTAGCGAGTTAGCTTTAGTCCAAGAAAAAGCTTTAAAAATAGCCATCATACCTTTACAAGATATTTTAGAAAAAAGAAATTTAATATAAGGCGAAACTGCCTTATATTATTTGGATTTATTGTAAGAGTTTTAAAACATTTTGTTGCACAGCATTAGCCTGACTCATAGCATAAGATCCACTTTGAGCTAGGATGTTGTATTTAGAGAAA
>NZ_SMTT01000007.1 GCF_004357905.1 Campylobacter lari
AAAGATAACCTTAAATTTATAAAACTATAAAAATTTTTAATGTAGCTAAAAAAAACTTTAATTTATTTTAAAATATATAATATTAATTTAAATTTCAATAATTTTAAAGTTATATTTGTATATAATTTCGCTTTTATAAATCACGAGTAGGGATACGCAAGCCGAAAGGATTTAAATTTTTACAAGGAAAAACTATGAAAAAAATCGTATTTTTAATGCTAGCTTTAAGCGGTTTTGCATTTGCGGCTGAAGGTTCTATGAATCAATGGTTAGCTTCTTTTTCTATCTTAGCAGCAGGTTTAGGACTTGGTGTTGCAGCTTTAGGTGGAGCTATCGGTATGGGTAATACTGCAGCAGCAACTATAGCAGGTACTGCTAGAAACCCTGGTCTTGGTGGTAAATTAATGACTACTATGTTTATTGCTTTAGCGATGATTGAAGCTCAAGTTATTTATGCGCTTGTTATTGCTCTTATCGCTCTTTATGCTAATCCATTCCAAGCATTAGTAGCAGCTTAAAATTTTCAAAGCCCTCTTATGGGGCTTATGCGGTTATGGTGGAATTGGTAGACACGCCATCTTGAGGGGGTGGTGCGCTCAGCGTGTGCGAGTTCAAATCTCGCTAACCGCACCATTTTTATTTTTTAAGGATTATCAAAACAAAATGACTTTCTATATTTTAGTCAGTGCAATAGCTTTTTTAATTCTTTTTTTTGCCGTAAAAAAATATACTCTAAAACTAGATGAACAAGCCTTACTTGAACCTATTAAAAATGATATTTATCCTGAATTTTGTGATCTAATTAACGAAGAGATAAGAAATATAAAAAATAATCTTTTACAAAATACCTTTACACTCCAAGATGAAAATTATAAAGATGAATTTTTAGAGAATTTAAGCAATATGAGTAGAAAACTTAATCATATCCAAACAATGAATTTAAGTAAAAGAAATAATGCTTTATGGGAAGAAACACTTTTTGGATTTTTAAAAGAGCTTGAAGAACTTAACAAACAATATCTAAATGACAATGAGAAAATTAACGATGAAATAAGAAATTCTCTCCAAGAAAAATTTTATAATTTAACAAAAAGCTAATATAAACAAATTATTTATTTTAAAAAGCACTATATAATTCCGAATTATTTTATAAAGGGGTTTTATGTTTATCAACAAGAAAAAAATTAATGAACAAATTACTCAATTAGAGCAATCTAATCAAACTTTTCAAGATATACTTAATGCTATTAGCAAAACTATGGCCATGATAGAATTTCAAACAGATGGAACTATTATTAATGCTAATGAAAATTTTCTAAAAACTATGAATTACTCTTTAAATGAAATCAAAGGTAAACATCATAGTATGTTTTGTTTACCAGAGGTTGTAAAGTCACAACGCTATGTTGATTTTTGGAGAGATTTAAAAAATGGTATATCAAGAAATGGACTTTTTAGACGCATTGCAAAAGGCGGGAAAGATATTTATCTTGAAGCCAATTATCTTCCTATTTTAAACCAAAACAATGAAGTGTATAAGGTTATTAAATTTGCAAATGACATTACTCAAAGAAACTATGAAATGCTTGATCTAAAAAACACCATAGATGCTGCTAATCGTTCTATGGCTATTATTGAATTTAATCCTTATGGAGAGATTTTAAATGCTAATGAAAACTTCACTCAAACCATGGGTTATTCACTAAGTGAAATCAAAGGAAAACACCATAGTATGTTCTGCGAGGAAAAATTTAGAAATTCCAAAGAATATACAATTTTTTGGGAAGAGCTAAGAAGTGGTAAATTTCAATCAGGAAAATTCATACGCTTTGGTAAAAACAGCAAACTAATCCATTTAGAAGCAAGCTATAATCCTATCAAAAATGATGATGGAGAAATTTACAAAGTTATTAAATTTGCAACAGATATTACCGAACAAGTTGTAAGAGATGAGGAAAAATTAAAGCTCATTAGTGAATTAGCTGAACAAAATGATAATCTCACTCAAGAGGGCGATAGTGTTATAGAAAATACGGTTCAAAATATTCAAGGCATTGCTGATATGATGAACAATAGTAGTAATCTCGTATCATCATTAAATGAGCAATCAGAAGAAATTAAAAATATTATTCAAACCATTAGCGATATAGCTGATCAAACCAATCTTTTAGCTCTAAATGCGGCTATTGAGGCAGCGCGTGCGGGTGAGCATGGTAGAGGTTTTGCTGTTGTTGCTGATGAAGTTAGAAATCTAGCTGAAAGAACTGGACATTCAGTAAATGAAATCACTACTACCATTAATTCTATCAGAAATGTAACAGCTGAAGTTGTACAAAGCATTAAAGATGGCTTAAGTGGCGTAAATCAAAGCGTGGATTTAGCCAAAGAAGCTAGAGAATGTATGGAAAAAATTAGAAATAGTTCAGCTCAAGTAGCTCAAGCTATGCAAGATAAATAAAAGTTTTTAGCTTAAAGGCTAAAAACTTTTCCTGCTATAAAACTTTTTTCTACCTTACCTTGCAAGATATCATTTGCATATAAACCTTCTCCATTAAAAGAAAGTTTTTCATCAAATACAACTAAATCAGCATCAAAACCAAGTCCTATTTTACCTTTATTTAATCCTAAAAATTGCGCTTGATTATAGCTTGTAAAATCACATAATTCTTTCCAAGTTAAGATACCTTCTTTTACTAAATATGTAAAACATAAACTCATATATATAGCTATGGCATTAACTCCAAAACCTGCTTCATCAAAAGCCAAATCTTTTTTAGTGTTAGGAGCATGTAAAGAACTTAAGAAAGTAATTTTCTTATCTTGAAGCAACTTTTTAAGATTTGTTACTTCATCTTTTGTTCTTAATGGAGGTAAAATTTTTGCTTGAGTGTTAAAATTTTCACAAGTACTTTCATCTTTGATTAAATGATGAATTGAAATTTCACTATATTGATCATGCAATAATTCAAACGATCTTGCAATTGCTAAAGAGCTAAAACAAGCTTTGTTTTTATAAAATTTCACTAGTTCTTTCATTTTTGCCACTTCACTAGTTTCAGCTATATTACTAATTCCTATAAGTCCTAATTCAAAACTTATTTGTCCATCGTTCATCACTCCATGATCATCAAAACTCTCATCAAAACACTTTAAAAATACAGGGGTTGATTTCATATTGGCATATTGCATACATTGTCTTAAATAATTTGCACCCAAAGTACTTGAAAGCTCTAAGCCTTTTGCACCCATATCAATTAAGGTAGCAATATTTTTTAATTTTTCTGTTTTATCTAATACATTAATAGTAGGTAAAACATTAATATCTAAAGATTTTAATTTATCAAAATAAAGCGCATAGCCTTGAGTGTTAGCTTCTAAACTATCTTTTAAAACAATAGTCCCTACCCCACCTTTTAAGCATGCTTTTTCAAGATCATATAATTTATCTATACTAAATTCATTATCAAGCAAACTAACATTTAAATCAATAAACGAAGGAAGTAAAGTTTTACCTTCTATATCAACAATATACTCATCATCATTTAAATCATTAGTAATTTGAGTAATTTTCCCATCTTCTATTTTAAGATCAAGCTTTTGTTCGCCATAAATTTTTGCATTTTTGATGATCATGATATTTCCTCCTTTGATGACATCAAATCTTTCAAAGATTCCCAAGCATTCTTACCCTCTAGCATTAAGACTACTTCGTTAACAATCGGGGTATAAATTTGAAATTGTTTTGATAAAGAATGTATAGCATAAGCAGTTTGCACTCCTTCAGCTACCTCGCCAAGTTCCATTAAAATATCTTTTATATTTTTGTCACTAGCCAAACTCAAACCTACTCTATAATTTCTTGATAAGTTACTTGAAGCTGTTAAAAATAAATCTCCAGCCCCACTAAGCCCTAAAAATGTTTCTTCTTTAGCATTAAAAAATTGCCCAAAGCGGTGCATTTCTACTAAACCTCTTGAAACTAAAGAAGCTCTTGCATTATTGCCTAAATTTAAACCATCGCAAACTCCACTTGCAATTGCTAAAACATTCTTATATGCACCACAAATTTCAGCGCCTTTAACATCAGAACTTGTATAGGTTTTAATATAATTTGGAAAAAAACTTGCAAATTGATTACAAAGCTCTTGATTTTTACCACTAACAACCAAAGCACAAGGTTTTTTTTCTAAAACTTCACTTGCAAAAGAAGGACCACTTAAAAAACAAAGTCTATCACTACTTATGAACTCACTAAAAACCTCATCCATAAATTTTAAACTTTTACAATCAATACCCTTAGAAGCTACAAGAATTTTTTGATTTAAATCTTTAAAATTATTTGCAAGCCATTCATGCATTCCTTGAGCATATAAAGCAAAAACTAAATATTCATATTCTAAAGCTTCTTTGGTACTAACAAAATAAGAAAGATCTTTTTCGTGAAAAGAAGTTATTACACATTCATTTTTAACGCTCAATGCATCATATAAAGCACTTCCCCATTTTCCTGCACCAACAACTGCTATTTTCATATTTAACCAAGTTTTGCTTTTAAAATTTCATTTACCTTAGCAGGATTAAATGCACCCTTACCTGCTTTCATTGCCTGACCGACAAAGAAACCAAAAAGTTTATCTTTACCACTTTTATATTCAGCTACTTTATCTTCATTGTTTGCTAAAATTTCATCAATAATCTTTTCAATAGCACCATCATCACTTACTTGTTTTAAACCAAGTTTTTCAATAGCATCATCAATTTCAACTTCTGTATTTTCAAATACATAAGCTAAAATATCCTTACCTGCTTTAGCACTAATAACACCTTCTTCTATACGTTTGATCAAAACAGCTAATTTTTCTTGTTTTATAGGTGAATTTTCTATAGTCAATTCGCCTTTTAGAAGCCCCATTAACTCTGTCGTAAGCCAAGTAACACAAAGTTTTGGATTTAATTTTTGATTAATTAGATACTCAAAATATCTACAAAGCTCTAATGAAGAAACAATCACTTCACTATCACTTTCTTTAATACCCAATTCACTCACAAATCTAGCTTTTTTCTCATCAGGAAGTTCAGGTATATCTTGATTTAGCATTTCATCATCTAAAATTACAGGTAAAAGATCAGGATCAGGGAAATATCTATATTCAGCAGAATCTTCCTTACCTCTCATACTTCTAGTAACTAAATTAACCGTATCAAATAATCTTGTTTCTTGCACAACTTCTTGATCGTATTTTCCATCTTCCCAAGCTTCACTTTGGCGTTTTACTTCATACTCAATCGCCTTTTGGATAAAACGGAATGAATTTAAATTTTTAATCTCCACTCTAGTATAAAGCTTATCATCACCCTTTGGACGAATACTAACATTAGCATCACATCTAAAACTACCTTCTTGCATATTTGCATCTGAAATGTCTAAAAATCTTATAATAGAATGTAATTTTTTCAAATAAGCCACTGCTTCATCGGAACTTCTAAGTTCAGGTTCACTGACAATTTCAAGCAAAGGCGTGCCTGCTCTATTTAAATCTACTTTTGAAAAATTACTCTCATGTATATTTTTTCCTGCATCTTCTTCTAAATGAGCCCTAGTGATACCTATGCGTTTATTTTCTCCATTTACATTGATAAATAACTCACCATTTTCCACTATAGGAATATCAAATTGCGAAATTTGATAAGCTTTTGGTAAATCAGGATAAAAATAATTTTTTCTATTAAAAATACTTTTTTTATTTATAGTTGCATTAACTGCTTTTCCAAATGCTATGGCTTTTTTCACTGCTTCTTGATTTAATACAGGTAAAGCACCTGGTAAAGCTAAACATGTTGGGCATACATTAGTATTTGATTTTTCTCCAAAAGAAGTTGCACATGAACAAAAGATTTTTGTTTTTGTATTTAATTGTGCATGAACTTCGAGTCCTATAACAACTTCAAACATTAAAATTTTCCTTAGAATTTTTTGTTTATTCTAGCGTTTTTTATTTCAAAAAGAGTTTAAAAAAGAATAAAAGAAGAAGATTAAAAAAGAAAAAAGCAAAAAATATTTTTTGCTTTTTAAAAATTAATGATGCTCATCAACTACAGTTGCACCTGCTAAATAAACATAAGTTAAAATCATAAAAATAAAAGATTGTAAAAATGCCATAAAAGTTAAAAGCATATAAGCAGGCAATGGCGCAACCCAAGGCACAAGAGCTAAAATAACTGCTAAGAATAAATCATCTCCCTTGATATTACCAAATAAACGGAAAGATAAAGAAATAACTCTTGAAAAATGAGAAACCACTTCTATAGGAAACATCAAAGGTGCTAGAATTTTCACAGGTCCCATGAAATGTGCAAAATACTTAAAAAATCCTTGAGTTCTAATACCTTCAAAATGATAATACACAAATACTATAATAGCCAAAGAAGCACTAAAATTTAAACTTGCTGTTGGAGCTTCAAAACCAGGGATGATTCCTATAATATTACTAAAAAATACCATAAAACCTATAGTTGCAACTAAAGGTAAATATTTTCTAGCAGCTTCATCACTACCCATAGTATCCCTACCCATGCTTAAAATGCCTTCCATATAAGCTTCAGCCAAATTCTGACTACCTCTTGGGACAATTTGCATAGATCTTGTAGCAAGTTTTGCTAAAATCAAAGAAATCACAACCACTATACCCAAATGAAAAAAGTATGCAAAAGTGTGGCTAGAATCTATAAAAGAACTAAATAAAAATAAATCTTTCATTAAAAATCCTTAGCAGAATAAATATTTCAAAGCTAATATTATAAAAAAAAATTGCTTATATTTTAATGAAAATTCATTTTATTAGCGCAAAAATATCCACCCAAAATCGCACCTGTAAAACCACCTCCAGGAAATATAAAAGCATTAGCAAAATATAAATTTTCTATACTTTTACTTTTATAATGCAATCTATATTTAACCCCTTCTTGATCTTGAGAAAATCCATAAATTGTACCCTCGTAAGCTTTAGTATATCTTTGTATAGTTTTTGGCGTGGCTAATTCTTGATGGATTAAGTGTGAACTTAAATTTGGAAAAATCTCATCAAGCCTTTGCACTATGGCTTTTAATACTTCTTCTTTTTTAGCTTTATAATCTTGCTTATTTAAATCCCACTCTTGATAATTTGAACTAAAAGCTACAACACCTATGTATTTATCACTAGCTAAGCCACTATCAACCTTAGAATAATTCACAAAAGCCATAGGCCTTTGTTTAATATCTAGTTTTAAAATATTAGTGTTTTCATACGAACTATTTAAAAAATCATCTTCGAATATAAAATTGCAATAATCCATATTTTCATAAATTTTAGAAATATCTTTATCATAAATAAAATAAGCGCTCACTAAAGAACAAGCACGCTTTTTAGATTCTATTGCTTTGATTTCTTGGGTTAAATTTAACTCTTTAAGCAAGTCTTTATATACGATTAAAGGATCGCAATTTGCGATGATATTTTGCGCATGGATGGTATATTTTTGATTATTTTGAATGTATTCTACTCCATAAGCTTTTTGTTCTTTTGTGAGTATTTTAACAACTTCAGCCTTAGCTAAAACCTGCCCTTGATTTTCTTTGATAACCTCAGCCAAAGCATCACTTAAAGCTTGCGAGCCACCTTTAATATACACCCCACCATCATAATAATGCTTTTGAGCAATGCCATGAAAACTGAAAATAAATTCTTTACTATCATGATGATAATAACTCATATTTGCATTTAAAATCTTTTTTAGCTTATCATTTTTAATATAAGCATTTAAAACATCATAAACTTTTTTATTAAACAATCTATTTTTAATAAATATCCAAGCAGTGTCAAAAGGAAACAACAATAACTCACTTAATTTTAAATCCCAAGGAAATCTTCGAATAGCATAAGCTTGCGTTTTTATAGCTTTAAAATATTTATCTATACCTTTGCACTCTTGCGGAAATTCTTTTTTCAAAACTTCTTTTACTTTTTCTATACCATGAGGTAAAGTTAGATTATAATTTTTACTTTTAATACTCCATGCACTTGGTAAAGGTAAAATTTCAATTTTATCCTTTATACCAAGTTTTTCAAAAACCAAATGCTTCATATCAGTTTTTGCTTCACCTAGGTCCATCTCATGAAGTCCCGCATCAATTAAAGCGCCTTTTCTTTTAAAACAAGTAGCACAACCACCAATTAAAGAATGCTGTTCTAAAACTAAAACTTTTTTTCCATTTTTAGCTAAAAAAGCGCCTGCACTTAAGCCTCCAAGTCCCGAACCTATAATGATTACATCAAATTTTACATCCATTCTAAAACCTCACGCAATTCTTTAGCTACAAAACATTTTAAGCCAAGTTCCTCCATAGGTTTTACAGGTACTATGGCATTTTTAAATTTTTGCATTTTAGCTTCTTTTAAACGCACATCAAGTGAAAATACTTCTTTGATTTCACCATTTAAACTAAGCTCACCCACAAAAACACTATCTTTACTCAAAGGGCGGTTTTTAAAACTTGAAATAATTGCTGCAACCACCGCTAAATCCGCTGCAGTTTCACTAATTTTTACCCCACCACTTACATTAATAAAAACATCATAATGCCCCAAGGGAATTTCAAGCTTTCTCTCTAGTAAAGCTATAAGCATATCTAAACGATTTTTTTCATAGCCTGTTGCACTACGCTTTGGATAAGCACTCTCACAAACTAAGGCTTGAATTTCTAGCACTAAAGCTCTGCTTCCTTCCATCACCACACTCAAAGCGCTACCACTTACTGCCTTACCACGCGTAAAAAATCTATTAGCTATATCTTTAGCACTAATCAAGCCCTTGGAAGTCATTTCAAAAATACCAACTTCGGAAATATTTCCAAAACGATTTTTAAAGCCTCTTAAAATTCTTATTTCTTTATTGGCATCGCCTTCAAAATAAAGCACTACATCTACCATATGTTCTAAAATTCTAGGTCCAGCTATAGCCCCATCTTTAGTGATATGTCCTATGATAAAAGTGCTAATATTATTGGCCTTAGAATAGCGCATCAACTCAAAAGTAATTTCTCTAACTTGAGTGATACTACCTGCTGCTGAAGTAATTTTATTAGAATATAAAGTTTGAATAGAATCAATAATTAAAATTTCATAATCTTTTTTAGAAAGCTCGCTTAAAATATCTTCTAAGCAAAGCTCAGTAAGTAAAAATAAATTCTCACAATTTGCATTTAAACGATCTGCACGCAGTTTGATTTGAGATTTACTCTCCTCGCCACTTACATAAAGCACTTTTTTACCACTTTTAGCCAAATTCGAAGCAATTTTTAATAAAAGTGTGGATTTTCCAACCCCGGGTGAACCCCCAATTAACACTAAAGAACCCACAACAAGCCCACCACCTAAAACTAAATCAAGCTCATTATCATCCGTGCTAATGCGTGTGAAATTTTCTGCTATAACATCATTTATACATACTGCAGAACTTGGAGTATTTGAGAATGAATTTAACTCTTTTAAAACCTTAACTTGTTCTTGCTTTAGCTCAACAAAACTATCCCAAGAACCACATTCAGGACATTTGCCTAGCCATTTACTTTGTTGATTTCCACAAGCTTGACATTCAAATAAAATGTGTTTTTTAGCCATAAATTAAGCAAAAATCTCTTCAACTAAAGTTTTAACATATTCACTAGGGTTAAACTCATGAATTTGTCCTAATTGTTCCCCTACTCCTACATATAAAATAGGAAGTTCAAGCTCTCTTGCTATGCTAAATAAAGCTCCACCTTTGGCAGTTCCATCAAGTTTTGTAATAATCACTCCATCAAGTTTTACTAAATCATTAAAAGCTTTTGCCTGCAAAATTCCTGCTACACCTTGAGTGCCATCAAGTACAAGGATTTTTCTATGAGGAGCTCCTTGCATAGCTTTATCACTTATGCGGACAATTTTTTCAAGCTCATTAGCAAGATTTTTTTGATTTTGCAAGCGTCCTGCTGTATCTAAAATAACCCTATCATAGTTTTTTGCCAAAGCTTTAGAAATAGCATCATAAGCAACTGCCGAAGGATCATGTCCTTGTGAAGTAGCTATGATATCTATATTTAATTTTTGTGCCCATAATTTTAACTGCTCTATGGCTCCTGCTCTAAAAGTATCACAAGCCCCAAGTATAACTTTTTCACCATTTTCTTTATGCAAATGTGCCATTTTAGCAATGCTTGTGGTCTTACCTACCCCATTTACACCTAAAATCAAATCCACAAAAGGCTTAGCATTAGCAAGTTCTGGCTTATCATAAATAAAATAAGTCCCCATAACACGCTCTAAATCAGCCTTTTTAACCTCATCACTTGGAGGAAGATAGTAAATAATCTCTTCAACTATCTCATACGCCACATCAGCTTCTAAAAGCATTTCTTCAAGCAAATCTTTAGTAATGATTTTATTTGAAGCCTTAACTAAATGAATACTTTCTAAGGTTTTTTTCAAACCATTTTTTAAAAATCCAAACATTACATTATCGCTTTTTGTATATCTATATCTAACATTTCTTCAGGAATTAAACCTAAATACTCTTTAACTTTTTCACCCTTTGCATTAAATAAAACCATTGTTGGAATAGAGCTGATATTTAAAACTTTAGAAAAAATAAAACTATTCTCTCCTAAAACCGAAGAAAAATTCATCTTTTCTTTTTGTATAAACTCCAATAATTCTTGTTTTTTATCTTCTTCTAAAAAAAGCGCTATGACTTCAAATCTATCTTGATATTTTTTATTTAAATTATTTAAATGTGGAATTTCAGCTTTGCATGGCTCACACCAACTTGTAAAAAATACAAACAACTTAGCTTTTGCTGTATCATCAAAATTAAATTCTTGTTCATGGTATTTCACATACATTTTTCTACCATCTAAAAATTTCAAAGTAAAATCAGTATTCTCACTTTGACTTAAACTTGCATTATCAGTATTTTCATTACTAGAATTTTCTTTATCACTTGAGCATGAAGTAAAAAAAATCATAGCAAAAATTGCTAAAAAAATTTTAAATTTCAAGTCATATCCTTATGATTTTTTAAGCTTAAAAGTATAACATAAAAAGTTAAAAAACCAAGGAAAGCTTTGATAAAAAATGACTTTAGAATAAAACAGAAATTTAAAATGAAATTAAAACTAAAATTTCAATACAAAAGAGATTTTTCAGTTTTTCAAGAAGTAAATAAAATTTTAAAATCTTGTAAAAATTATAAAAATATCCTTATATATATTCCTTTAAAATATGAAATTAATCTTTATAAATTCAGACATTTTTTAACAAAAAAATACCGAATTTTTGTTCCATTTATGCAAGATAAAAGTTTAAAGGTAGTAAAATTAAGGTTAGCTCTTGATAAAAAGAGTTTTGGGGTATATGAACCAAAAGATTCTTTTTTGCAAACTCGTATAGATGTTGCAATCATCCCTGTTATAGGAGTAGATGCAAAATTAGGAAGAGTTGGTCATGGCCAAGGATTTTACGATAGGTTTTTTGAAAATATTTCTTATAAAAAACCTTTAGTTATTTTCACACAAATGATGGATGCAAAATCTCATCAAATTTTTAGTCAAGACCATGATATAAAAGGAAATTTTTATATAAACCCTTATAAAAAATATTTTAGGAAAGTTAAAAACAATGATAGAAATATTAGTTGCATTAATAGCCGTTTTCATAGGCGGAGGGATTGGATATATAGTCGCCAAAAAGATTAATGATGCAAATTTCAATATCTTTTTAGAGCAAGCAAAAGCAAAAGCAAAAGCCATTGAATATGAAGCTGAGCTAACACTTAAAGATGCTAAAAATTCAGTTGCTGAGGCTGAATTTGCAGCAAAGAAAAAATTTGATGAAAAAATTCAAAAACTACAAAAAGAGCATTCTATTAAGCTAGAAGAACTCAACAAAAAAGAACAAAACCTTCATTATCAAGAAAAGCTTCATGAAGAAAACAAAAACAAATTAGCAAAAGAGCAGCAAACTATAAAAGCTTTGCATGAGGAGAATGAAAATTTAAAACAAAGCTACGAAACAAAGTTAAATGATGTTTTAAAAATTCTTGAACATTCAGCTGGTCTCACACAAGAAGAGGCAAAAAGTATAGTCTTACAAAAAGTAGAAGAAGCCTCAAGAGCTGAAATTGCTCATATTGTTAGAAAATACGAAGAAGAAGCTAGAAATGAAGCCAAAAGAAAGGCTAATTTTATCTTAGCACAAGCTACTTCAAGATTTGCAGGAGAATTCGCTGCTGAAAGGTTGATCAATGTAGTAAATATCAAAAATGATGAGTTAAAAGGACGCATTATAGGCAAAGAAGGGAGAAATGTTAAAACCTTAGAAATGGTTTTGGGTGTTGATATTATCATAGATGATACGCCTGGAGCAATTATAGTAAGTTGTTTTAATCTTTATAGACGCGCCATTGCTACAAAGGTGATTGAACTTTTAGTTGAAGATGGCAGAATACAACCTGCAAAAATAGAAGAAATCCATGAAAAAGTTTGCAAAGAATTTGAAGATAATATCTTAGAAGAAGGTCAAACTATAGTAATGGATTTAGGACTTAATAATATCCATCCTGAAATTGTTAAATTAATAGGAAAATTAAGATATAGAGCAAGTTATGGACAAAATGCTCTAGCACACTCTTTGGAAGTAGCGCATTTAGCTGGAATCATAGCAGCTGAGTGTGGTGGCGATGAAAAACTAGCAAGAAGAGCTGGAATTTTACACGATATAGGCAAGGCTTTAACGCATGAATTTGAAGGTTCTCATGTAGATTTAGGAGCTGAACTTTGCAAAAGATACAAAGAACATCCTATAGTGATTAATGCGATTTATGCTCACCATGGACATGAAGAGGCTACAAGTATAGAATCAGCTGCAGTTTGTACAGCAGATACACTAAGCGCTGCACGCCCTGGAGCAAGGCGTGAGGTGCTTGAGGCCTTCTTGAAACGAGTTAGCGAACTTGAAGATATAGCAAAAAGTAAAGAAGGGGTTAAAAAAGCTTATGCTATTAATGCTGGTAGAGAAATTAGAGTTATTGTTAATGCAAAATTAGTCAATGATGATGAATCTGTGCTTTTAGCTAAAGAAATAGCTGAAGAAATTCAAGAAAAAGTTCAATACCCTGGTGAAATAAAAGTTAATGTCATCAGAGAGCTTAGAGCTGTTGATTTTGCAAGATAGGGTTTTTCATGCAAGAAATGATTGATAATCTTAGCACTTATGGTTATTTGATTTTATTTTTTTATTCTTTTGGTGGAGGAATGGTGGCCATACTTGCTGCCGGGGTACTTTGTGCAAGTTCAACTAAACTTGATTTGCATTTGTGTATATTTTTAGCCTTTTTGGCTAATACTATAGGTTCAACCCTATTATTTATTCTAGGAAAATATTATAAAAAAGACATAATGCCTTATTTTAAAAATCATAGAAGAAAAATCGCGCTTGCTATGATAAAAATCAAAAAATATGGAGATTTACTTTTAGTAGTGCAAAAATTTATTTACGGGGTAAAAACTATCATTCCTATAGCAGCAGGTCTTTGCAAATTTAGCTTTGTAAGATTTTTTATCATCAATACCCTAGCTAGTTTAATTTGGGCTATAATACTTGGTTATGCTGGATTTATTTTTGGAAACACCTTAAAGGAGGCTTTTGA
Organism: Campylobacter lari; assembly: GCF_004357905.1. Lineage (NCBI taxonomy): Bacteria > Pseudomonadati > Campylobacterota > Epsilonproteobacteria > Campylobacterales > Campylobacteraceae > Campylobacter > Campylobacter lari. Next base: position 13,723 of record NZ_SMTT01000007.1, read on the forward strand.
AATTTTTTCAAATCATCCTTATATAGCACCTGCCTTTATAATCACTTTAATTTTTATTATATGGTTATACTTATCACGCTTTTCTAAGAAAAAATGAATTTAAAATTCTCTATAAAAGATTCTTATAGAGAATTTTTAATTTTATTATTATGTTTTTTAGCAATTTTTAGCCTAAATCTCATTTATGAGTATAAAAAATACCAAAATTTTAAACTCACAAAACATTTATTGCTTAAAAATAATATCATTATATCTAGCTATCAAAAAACTAATAAAAAAGGTAAAAAATACCAAGTTTTTAAAATTAAAAATTCTGATTTTGTTTTTTACACTACTAGTTTTAAAGATCTAAATTTAAGTAAAAATGATATTATAAATCTTAGGATTATTACTAAAAATATTAACTTTAAAGATTATCTTAGTAAAAATTTTTTTGTACCAAGTTATGATTTTCATAAAACTAATACTCAAAAAGAAAATATCTTAGTGGAGTATTTTTTAAATCAACATCAAAATGAAAAAATCAAAGAATTTTACGGGGCTTTATTTTTTGCAAAAAATGTATCAAGTGAGCTTAGAAATGATGTAAATTTTTACAATATCGCGCATTTAATTGCTATTAGTGGATATCATTTGGGCTTGTTATTTAGCTTTTGCTTTTTGATTTTTGCTCCTTTATATGCCTTTTTTCACAAACGATATTTTCCTTATAGAAGTTTAAAACTTGATATTAGTATTTTTGCTTTCTTGCTTTTAATTTTGTATATATTTTTAATAGACTTTAGCCCTTCTTATATAAGAGCTTTATGTATGAGTATTTTTGCTTTTTATCTATTTAGCAAAAATATTAAAATTTTGAGTTTTAAATTTTTATTCTTAAGTGTAATTTTATGTATAAGCTTATTTCCAAATTTATTATTTAGCGTTGGCTTTTTGTTTTCAAGTTTAGGAGTATTTTATATTTATTTATATTTACATCATTTTAAAGATAATTTTTCAAAAAATTATATTCATATTATTTTTATAAATTTTTGGACTTTTTTAGCAATGATGATTCCTGTATTATATTTCTTTCCACTTATTAGTTTTCAACAATTTTTAGGTATACCTCTAAGCATATTATTTGCTTTATTTTACCCTATAAGTTTATTACTGCATTTATTATCTTATGGAGATGTATTAGATGAAATATTATTAGCATTATTTGATTTTAAATTAAATAGTATATTGTTACATATACCATTAGAAATTTATCTTATTTATATATTTTTATCCTTCATGGCTATTTTTCATCGTTATTTAGCTCTTTTTGTAATTTCTCTTGGTTTTATTCCCTTTATTTTCTTGATTTAAAATCAAATAAACCCTTAAACCCAAAAGATAAATAATCCAAGAAATATAAATCCACAAAAAGAAAAACAATATCACAGAAAAAGAACCATATACATTTAAATAAGTTTTATTATATACAGCATAATATACAAAAATCATCTTAGAAATATACCAAATCACAGAAGCACCAAAAGAACTAATAAGCAAAGTTTTTAAATCACCTTTTTTACTCACTGAACTTGAATAAGATGTAAAAAACAAAGCCCATATAATCACATAAGGTAAAATCTCAAAAAAATTTAAAGCAATATTAAAATCATCTAAGGTTTTTTGTATAAAACCTGAAATGTAAAAACTCACTCCAAGTCCAAGTGGAGTTAATGTTGCCAAAGTCCAATAAGAACTTATACTATGCCAAAGACTTTTAGAATCTTCTTCCAAAAGCTTATTAATAACATAATCATAACCTGAAAAAAATGCCAAAGAAGTCAAAGCCATAGCTAAAAGACCAATTAAACCAAGATTGACACTATTTTTTAAAAAAGTGTTAATATATTGTGTTATTAATTCTTGTTGAGTTGGGATTAAAAAAGTAAAAATTAAATTTTTAATTCTTTCTTGATACATTTCAAAACTTGGAATTTGAGTAAAAACCCAAAAACATAAAAATAAAAGCGGTATTAAAGATAAAATAGTATAAAAACTCAAAGCTGCAGCATAATTTAAAATTTCTTTATCTCTTATGCTTAAAAGAATTTTTATGAAGTTTTTAAAATTCATCAAAGTCCCATTTTAAAAGGATTAAGTATATTATTTGGATCAAATGCTTTTTTGATATTTCTCATCAAGTCCATTTCAGCTTCGCTAAAAGCAAGCTTCATAAAAGGAGCTTTTGAAATGCCTATACCATGTTCTCCACTTAAAGTCCCACCCAAAGAAACTGTAAGCTTAAACACCTCTTCTACAGCTTCGTAACCTTTTTTAACCAACTCAGGATTATTTTTATCACTTACCATTACATTAGTATGCACATTACCATCGCCAGTATGACCAAAACAAGGGATTTTAAAACCATATTTTTTAGAAATTTCAGCTATGCCTTTTAAAAGATCAGGTAGTTTTGAACGCGGCACTGTAATATCTTCATTAAGCTTTAAATTTCCATACATTGCTATACTTTGAGAGCAGTTTCTTCTAGCAAACCAAATATTGGCTGCTTCTTGCTCATCTTTTGCTATTTTAAACTCTCTTACGCCAGATTCATAAAAACTCTCTTGCAAAATTTTTAAATCTGCTTCAATAGCCTCTTCTACATTGCCATCTACATCAGCGATTAAAATCGCACCCGCATCCATAGGTAAGCCTTTTTGGAATTTTTGTTCTAATGCTTGTATGCTTAATTGATCTAAAAATTCCATAGATACAGGAGTCACACCTTTAGCTAAAGTTTTATAAACTGCATTCATTGCTTCATCAATGCTGTTAAAAATCCCCATAGCTGTCTTTTTAAACTTTGGCAAAGCTACTAGTTTTAAAGTAATCTCACTAAGCACAGCCAAAGATCCCTCACTTGCTATTAAAATTCCAGCTAGATTATAACCCGCTACATCTTTTATAGTTTTTTTACCTGCTCTAATGATTTCTCCATTAGGTAAAACAGCTCTTAAAGCCATTACATAATCTTTAGTTATACCATACTTAGCAGCTCTCATACCCCCTGCATTTTCGCTTACATTCCCCCCTAAAGAAGAATACTCCATACTAGCAGGATCAGGTGGATAAAATAAACCATATTCTTTTGCTTTTTCTTGTAAAGCCATATTTATCACACCAGGCTGCACTACTGCAACTAAATTTTCAAGATCAATTTCTAAAATTTTATTCATATGTTTTTCAAAGCTTAACACTACTCCACCATTAATAGCTAAGCTTCCACCGGTAAATCCACTACCTGAGCCCCTAGGAATAACGATGATTTTATTTTCATTACAATATTTTAAAATTTGACTAATATCATTTTCATCTCTTGGAAAAAGCACTCCATCAGGTAAATAATGCTTTTTAGTAGCATCATAACTATACGCTCTTTTGTGGATAGGATCAAAATGAGCATTTTCAACCCCTAAAAGATCTTGAAAAAATTTTTGATGGATTTCTTGCATTATTTTTCTCTAGTTAAGCTAATTAATTTTTCATAATATACATAATAATTTCCAATTGCTTCATCATTTAAGCTAAAAATATCGCTTTTATAACCTGTAATTCTTGAATAAAATGGAATTTGCAAACTTTGAGCTTGAGGTATGTTAAATTCTTCTATCTTGCCAAAATCTTGACAATCAACTATCTCAGCTTTATTTTCTAAAGCTACCACTAAAAGCCCAACAGCATTTTTTGAACAAAAAGATCTAAAATCTGATCTTCTTGGAGTTTGGCGGTATTCTTGTATCATATGAGCACCAAATAAATCAGGGTGTAAAAAATAAAGTCCATTTAATTTTTGAGCTATAAAATCATACACATTTTTATCAGGAGCTATAATCAAGGCTCTATCATATAAATAATTTAAAACTATTTTATCGCCTACTTGTGGCAATACATTTGGTAAAGGCATAGCATCTTGAGCTAGCATATCAAAAACTTTAAATTGTAATTTAACTAAGCCATTTTCACGGCCTATCACACTAGCTCTTGCAATAATTGATTTTTGTGTATCAATTTCATGCACAACTATACCACTTGAGTGCAATAAAATTCTAGGATCATCTTTTATATAACCATAAATATCATCTACTTTTTCAAGTTTTGTTTGTATTAAATCAAAATTTTTAGCTTGCAAAAATGCTAAAAAACAACAAAGCATTAAAATAATTCTTGACAACTGATACTCCTTAAAAAAGTGTAAAAATTAAATTATATTGTATTTTCCTTACAAAATTGTAAGAAAAATTAAGTAAAATACAAATTTATGTTTAAATTTTAGAAGGCTTTAAAATACCATGAAAAAAATTTTCATATCTTTACTTATATCGATAAAACTTTTTGCTATTTCAAGTGTTGAAGAACTTTCTTGGGAGAATGGCAAAACTTTACTTGATTTTTTACAAGATCACTCCATACCTTTAAATTTATACTATAATCTTGATGCTGAAGATAAAGAACTAAGTGCAGAAATTGCAAGTGGTATTAAATACCAAATGTTAAAAGATGATCAAGGAGAATTAGAACAGGTTTTAATCCCAATCAGTGATGATTTACAAATTCATATTTACAAAAATACTGAAAATAAATTCGTATTAAGTTTTACTCCAATTTCTTATACCAAAGAAAAAAGAACTATTCGCGTAGCTATTAACAATTCAGCTTATCAAGATGTTTATGATGAAAGTGGTAGCGTAACCTTAGCAAGAGCTATGGTAAGAGCTTTTAAAAATAGTGTTAATTTTAAAAATGTTAGAAAAGGCGATAGTGTAGTATTAATTTATGAGCAAAAAAGAAGACTAGGAAGACTTTTTGGCGATATTAATATCCAAGCAGCTTTAGCTAATATTAGAGGTAAAGAATATTCTGTATTTTTATATAAAGATTCTTATTATAATGCTCAAGGAAAAGAGCTTGAAAATTTCTTTTTAACTAAACCTGTCAAATATACAAGAATTTCAGATCGTTTTACTAGAGCAAGATACCATCCTATATTAAAACGCTATAGAGCACACCTAGGTATTGACTATGCAGCTCCAACGGGTACTCCAGTTAAAAGTGCAGGAGATGGAACGATTAGCTTTGTTGGGACAAAAGGTGGTTATGGTAAGGTTGTACAAGTAAAACACATGTCAGGCTATATGACTTTATATGCTCATCTTAGTCGCTTTGCAAAAATCAAACGCGGACAAAAAGTTAAGCAAGGACAAGTGATTGCTTATGTAGGCTCTACTGGTATGAGTACTGGGCCACATTTGCATTTTGGACTTTATCTAAATAATAAAGCAATTAATCCTGAAACTATAGTTAAAATTCCAAAATCAAGCTTAAGTGGAAAAAACAAAGAAGAATTTTTAAAAATGGCAAAAGAGTATGAAAACCGCTTGCAAAGCATTGATGAAAATTATAAAAATCCACCAAAAGAACAAAATATAGAAAATTCTATGGAGCTTTGAGATGATGAATGATTTTTTAGAAGCACAAGAACTTTTAAAAAATACTTTCAAAGATCAAAGTACCTATGAAATCAATGAAGCCTTAAAAACTATTAAAAGGCATGATGAAGAGCTTTATTTAAAAACTCTTAAATCTTTTGATACTTACACACTTGCAAATGTAGCTACTATAACGCCTGAACATATCTTAGAAGATATTTTAGAAAACTTAAGCATTATAAAGATTGCAAAAGCAGTAGAAGAGCTTGAAAGTGATGATGCAACAGACTTAATTAAGCGTTTTGAAGAACTAAATCCACAAAAAACTTTAGCTATTTTAAACCGCTTAAGTTCAGAAGATAAAGAAGAAATTTTACGCCTTAAAAATTATGATGAAAATACTGCTGGTGCTTATATGCAAACAGAAATTTTCACAGCCTCTATTAATGAAAGTATAGAAAAGGCCATTAAAAGATATAGAATTTTAAAGCATTCAGGACAAGTAGATCAAATTTTTCAAGTTTATATCATAGATAAACAAGGAAAACTTTGCAATGCTATCAACCTAAGCGATCTCTTGCTTTGGGATTTTAAACTAAGTTTTGCAGATATTATTAAAAATAACAATGAAAAATATAAATGTTATAGCATTAAAGATCATGAAGATATACAAAAGGCTATTGATATAGTAGAAGATTATGATTTAAGTGTTTTGGCTGTTATAAATGATGATGGAGTGCTTTTGGGTAGAATTACTTATGATGATATTCATGATTTAATCCAAGAAAATGCAACAGAGCAAATTTATAATTTAGCCGGAGTTGATGCAGATGTTGAAGAAGAAAGTGCTTTTAAAGCAGCTAAAGCAAGAGCTTTTTGGCTCATGATTAATCTTACAACTTCATTAATTTCAGCTAATATCATCAGTCTTTTTTCAGGTGAAATAGAACAACTTGTAGCTCTAGCAGTACTTATGCCTATTGTAGCTTCCATGGGAGGTAACACAGGCTCACAAGCCTTAGCGGTAACAGTTAGAAAACTCTCACTCAATGAAGTAGAATTTAAAGATGCTAAAAAAGTTATATTAAGAGAAAGTGGAATTTCTTTATTAAATGGGCTTATATTTGCTAGCGTTATGAGTATTATAGCTTTTATATGGTTTAAAACAGCCCTTTTAGGACTTGTTATAGCTTTGTCAATGCTAATCAATCTAGCCTTAGCCGGTTTTGTAGGCTCTTTTGTGCCATTAACTTTGAAAAAATTTAAAATTGATCCTGCAGTAGGTTCAAGTGTTGTAATTACTGCAATTACTGATGGTTTGGGTTTTTTCAGCTTTTTACTCTTAGCTAAGATGATTTTATTATAAAAAGGAAAATTGTGTCAAGCATTATATATAAAAAACAAAACATAAAACTCACAGGAAATCAACTACAAATTGGCGATAATGCTCCAAAAGTGACTTTAAAAACTAAAAATCTTGCCTCAGTAGAAATAGCACCACCTGGAAAAACTCAAATTTTACTAACTTTTCCTAGCTTAGACACTCAAGTATGTTCCAAACAAGCTAAAGAAACTAACAAAAGATTGGCATCTATAAAAAACATTGAAGTGATTGTTATTAGCATGGACTTACCTTTTGCTATGGATCGTTTTTGTGCAACTGAAGGAATTGATAATATCATAGTTGCAAGTGATTTTGCCTTTAAAGATTTTGGCACTAATTATGGAGTATTAATACATGATAGTATATTTGCAGGATTATTAGCAAGATCAGCTTTTGTAGTTAAAGATGAAAAAATAATATACAAACAGCTCGTAAAAGAGCTGATGGGAAAAATTGATTTTAAAGATTTAGAGCTTTTTATACAAAACGATTATCGCTATTCTTTAAATTAACCTTCAAAATTGGTAACCACAAAATCTTCTTTTGGAGCTTCAATAAAGCACGATTTTTCTTTTAAGAAAAGCAAATCCACATGCCCTACAGGACCATTTCTATTTTTACCTATAATAAGCTCAGCCTTTTCTTGCACAGGATTTGGCATAAATTTTCTCTCATAAGTTTTGCCTTCATTTTTAGCTTTATTTTCTCTTTCTTTTTCTTCTTGCTCTCTATAAACCTCATCCCTATATACAAATAAAATCGTATCTGCATCTTGCTCTATAGCGCCACTTTCTCTTAAATCACTAAGCATAGGACGCTTATTTGCTCTACTTTCTAATGAACGATTAAGCTGTGAGAGTGCCACTACTGGCATATTTAATTCTCTTGCTAAAAGCTTTAAGCCTCTTGAAATTTCACTCACCTGCAAATGCCTATCATTAAAAGCTGAGTTACTCATCATAAGACCGATGTAATCAACTACACAAAGCTCAATACTCTCATCTTGAGCCTTAATTTTGCGTAAAATTGAACGAATGTCTGCTATACTAGCATAACCGCTATCATAAATATAAAGATTTTTTTGTGCATACTCATTACAAGCATCACCTACCCTACTCCACTCATCATCGTTTAAATCTGCGATTAGAATTTTTTGCAAAGGAATGGAAGTTTTTGCACTGATTAATCTTTGCATGATTTGCGTAGCAGGCATTTCTAGTGAAAACATCACAACACCTTTATTTTGTCTTAGTGTTTTTTCTATAAAATTTAAGCAAATTGTAGTTTTTCCCATGCCAGGGCGTGCTGCGATGATTACAAGATCGCCAGGTTTAAAGCCTTTTGTCATTTTATTAAGCTCACTAAAACCTGTATCAAGTCCCAAAATATCTTTATTTTCAGCTTCTTTTTGCTTTTTAAACTCATCCATAAGCTCAGACATCACCATAGTCATATCCTTAATACTATTACTATTTACACGGTTTGTAAGATTAAAAATTTCTTTGCCTATTTCATCTGAGATTTGAGAAATGCTTTTATCTTCATTAACCCTTGTAGGTATAGTATAAGCAAAATTTAAAAGTTGGCGTCTAATGGATTTTTCTCTTAATTCATAAGCGTATTTACTCACATCTGCTATGGAAGTAGTAGCTAAAACTTCAGCTAAAATTTGCTCATCTACTTTTTTATGTTTTCTTATAAAACTTGCACTTATAGGCTCGCCTGCATTCACACAAGCTAAAATAGCTTTATAAATATCTTGATGAGCTTTGAGCGAAAAATCATTAATTTCAATATCCGAAGAAACACTAAAAAAAGAATCTTCACTATATATACAAGAACTTAAAATCGCCCTTTCAAGATCTAAATCAAAATGCTCATTATTTTGACTCATACACGCTCCTAATTATAAATTTGCAAATAAATCAGTTGATAAATACCTCTCGGCTGTATCATTTAACATAGTCAAGACTTTTTTATCAGGGTTTTCTAAAGCAATTTTTCTAGCCATATATACATTTGCACCACTTGAAATTCCTGCCATTATGCCATTTTTACCAAGCTCTAAGGCTGTATTTATAGCATCTTCATTGCTTACACAAACTATCTCATCTATGATTTTTTGATTTAAAATTTTAGGGATAAAATTTGCACCTATACCTTGAATTTTATGGCTTGCAGCGGTATTTTGGCTCAAAAGTGGCGAAGATGCGGGTTCTAAGGCTATGATTTTGACATTAGGATTGCGTTCTTTTAAAATTTCTCCTACCCCGCTAATAGTCCCGCCTGTACCAAAACCTGCTAAAAAAACACTAAGATCAGGCAAAGCTTTTAAAATTTCTAAAGCAGTATTTTTTCTATGTGCATTTTTGTTGTTGATATTTTCAAATTGACTTATCATAAACGAATTTGGAATTTCACTCAAAAGCTCATTAGCTCTATCAAGCGCTCCTTGCATGCCTTTACTTGCTTGAGTAAGCTCTAACTTTGCACCAAAAAAACTCATCATTTTTCTACGCTCAATACTCATAGACTCAGGCATAGCTATGATAAGTTTAAGCTTTAAGCTTGCACAAATCATTGCTAAAGCTATGCCGGTATTTCCACTTGTAGCTTCTATAATGGTTGTTTCTTGATTGATTTTACCTTCATTTAAAGCTTGTTTTATCATCTCCACAGCCGCTCTATCTTTTATAGAATGACTTGGATTAAAATACTCGCATTTAGCATAAAGATTTGGAGCAAATTCTTTTAAAGAAACAATCGGGGTATTACCTATACAATCTAAAATATTATTATAAACTGACATTAGTCTTCCTTTAATATTTTTAAAAACAATATCAAAAGAAAATTAATACTTAACTATGAAGAAAAACGCAAAAGTTAGAAACTTTTGCGCAAAGAATTATTTTTTAGCTTTTTTAGCAGTTTTAGCAGCAGCAACTGCGTCTTTAAGGTTTTTACCTACTTTAAATTTAGCAACTTTAGTAGCAGGTACTTTGATAGTAGCACCAGTGCTTGGTACTCTAGCTTCTCTAGCAGCTCTTTCAGCTACAGAAAATGTACCAAAACCAATAAAGCTAATGCTATCACCTTTAGCTAATACATCAGTAATAGTAGCGATTACTGCATCAGTAGCTGCAGTTGCATCTTTTTTAGTTAGCCCAGCAGTTTGAGCAACTTGAGAAATAAAATCTGCTTTAGTCATAAAAAGCTCCTTGATTAAAAATGATTGTTAAGTTTAACACATTTATCAAGCTTTTGCAAGAGGTTTTCACGCAAAAAAAGCTTTTATTTACACTATTTATCTAAAATACCGCTTGCTTTTATTTGCTCAATTAAAGGATTTAAATCATAATTTTTGATTTTTTCTTCCATAATTTTAAAATACTCATCCATATTTTCAGGCGTTAAAATGTTTGTTTGGTTTTTAATAGCATCAAGTTGCATTGAATTCATATCTATATTATAGTGATTTAAGTCTTTATAATTTGCAATATCATCTGCATAATCTAAATCATCAAATCCATATATTTTAACATTTTCAAGTGTTTTTGACTTTAAAATAATATATTTTACCAAATCTACCCATTGTTGGTAATATTGAAAATCAACCTGTGCCATCTTGTGATAAACTCTAGAATAAGTTGGTAAGATTAAAGAAAACTGGACATTTGGATACATTTTAACATAGTTAAATATGTAAATATCAATATGATTTTTTAAAACATTAAGATCTATACTCGAATAATCATGTATGTAATTTCCATTGTATAATTGCACAATTTTTTTAATATCCTTTCGGACACCCTCTTCTATATTCTTAATCCAATTTCCAATCCCTCCAAATTGTTTTTGTGCAATTGGGCTTTTAATCCATTTTGGTAAATTTTCTAACTCAGTATCATCTCCAACACATTTTTTATTACTAGAAAATTTCAATGCGCAGAAAATAAATTTTTTATTAAGATAAATTTTTAAATCATTATAGGTGTTTTGATCATATAAATAGCTAAAATTAGAAAAATTTTGAAATTTTACATCCATAATTGCAAATTCATCTAAAGATATTACTAAATGTTTAATAGTATGTTTTTTCAATATATAGTCTAAAATAATCTTTCTTTGTTCAAAAGTGCTTCCACCTATTGATAAATTGATAAATTGCCCTCCAAGTTTAGAAGTTGCTTCAAAAGATGAAGTATTTTGAAGCATTGAAGTTCCAAAAATTATAGAATCAAATTTATTGTGATCAATTATACCTTTGGAGCTAATAGTTAAATCATTGTAATATGTTTTTTTTCTAAACCAAGGTTCATGATAAAGTTGCAATGGATCATACACATAAAGTAAAACTCCTAAAAACAATATAAAAGGCAAAGGTATTACTAAAGAATAAATTACAAATTTTTTATATGATTTAAACATTTTTATCCTTAGAAATTAAAATAAATAAATTCAGTATAAGGAACTACTCCTAAAGTTATCAAAGCTATATATAAAAAAAGCATGACTAATAAAGAATTTATATAACTAGTTTTAAACTTTTCAAGTTTTTCAATACTATTTTTAAACCCAATACATAAAATCATACAAACGATGATATAAATTAAAGTTTCATTGCTACCACTAATTTGCGCTAAAGATTCTTTCATTCTATGCCATTTTATTGGTAAATCTACCCAAGTTAAACCAAACATAGCTTTTAAAAGATTTATAGCACCTTGAAGACTTTCGCTTCTAAAAAATATCCACGCAAGATTAATAAAATTAAAAGTTATAAACCATGCAAATATTTTATAAATAATATTTTCTTTAAATTTAGCATTTAGGATTATAAATACATATATTCTATGAAGCACCATAGCTAGTCCATGCAACACTCCCCATATCACAAAACCCCATCCAGCTCCATGCCATACTCCACTTACAAAAGCCACTATAAAAAGATTTCTTAAATTTATAATCTTAGAAACCCTATTACCACCCAAAGGTATATATAAATAATCTTTTAAAAATTTACCTAATGTTATATGCCATCTTCTCCAAAAATCACTTATATTCAATGCTTTATAAGGAGAGTTAAAATTAATAGGAAGTTTTATACTAAAAAATAAAGCTATACCTATAGCCATATCACAATAGCCACTAAAATCAAAATAAAGCTGAAAAGTATAAGATAAAGAAGTTGCCCAAGCTTCAAAAATATTTAAAGCACCTCCATTTTCAGCTATCTTAAACCCTGCATTAGCCCAAAGCGCAAAAGAATCAGCAATATATACTTTCTTAAATAAACCCATAGAAAATATAAATAATCCTTTGGCTATATTTTCCCAATTAATAAGAATAGAATTATTCCAAAGCATACTTTTAAATTGAGGCATCATTTCTTTATGATGCACTATTGGACCTGCTATAAGCTGAGGAAAAAATGTTACAAACAAAGCATAATCTAAAATATTTATTTTATATGTATTTTCACTTTTTAAACCTTCTATATTTGTTCTTTTATAACAATCTACTAAAAAAGCAATTTGCTGAAAAGTAAAAAAAGATATAGCTAAAGGTAGTAATATATGCGGTAAAGGAATATTAAAATCTAGTTGGACTATTTGAAAAAATACATTAAAATTTTCTAAAAGAAAATCGGTGTATTTGAAAAAAGCAAGTAAGACTAAATTAAAAAACACTCCGCTATAAAATAATAGCTTTATCCTCCCCCTATTAAGTAAAATTAAATTTGCAAGATAAAAATTCACACCCATAGAAAGCAATAAAATCAAAACATATTCAAGCTTCCAAAAGGCATAAAAAAATAAACTTGCTAAAACTAAAAATAATTTTGCACTTTGAATATGATTAAATTTTTTAAGCATATAAAATATAATTAAAGTTATAGGTAAAAATATAAATATAAATTCATAAGAACTAAAAACCATTCACACTCCTAAAATATTTTTTGCTAAATTTATTACCATTTCAGGCTTTAAATCTTTCATACATTTGTGGTGTTTTAAAGGGCAGACCTTTTGCATACAAGGCATACAAGCTAAATTTAAATGTGCTATTTTAGCATTTTCTTGCCAAGGCGAAGTTTGACTAAATTTAGTCGAGCCAAAAATAGCCACCGTTTTCACCCCATAAACTGCACCTATATGCATAGGACCACTGTCGTTTGTGATGAGCAAATCAAGCATAGAAATATTTTTACATAAAGTATAAATACTAGTTTTACCACAAAGATTTTTTGATTTGATACCTTCTTTTAAAAGAAAATGCTCAATTTCATCACAAATTTCTCTCTCACTTTCTACTCCAAAGATTAAAATTTGATGAGTTGAGCTAAATTCTTTTGCTACCCTTGCAAAATAGCTCGCTTCCCATCTTTTGGCACTTCCAAAATGCGCACCCGGGTTTATACCTAAGATTTTTTGAGTTGATTTTGCTTTTATAGGGAGTTTTAAAGCATTTGAAGTGGCTTTAAAATTTAAGGCTTTTTCTATGAAATTTAAGTATTTTAAGACTTGGTGTTCTTCTTTTAGAATATTTTTATCAAAATAAAATCTTTTTTTTGCTTTGATTAGATTTAAAATGATCTTACTTGAAAATGCCGAGCGAAATGAAAAAGCTAGATCAAATTTACCAAGATTTTTTCTAGCTTTTAAAATTTGCTTATATCTTTGCTTTTTATTTTCTACTAAAATTTGAGCATTTTCAAAGCGTTTAAAAAGCTCTGTGCTCACAAAAGAACCATAAAAAGTAAATTTAGCTTGAGGGTATTTTTCTTTTATAGCATAAATAGCCGCACTAGCCATCACCGCATCGCCAAGCCAAGTAGGAAGGTTGATAAAAATATTCATAATTTTCCTTAAAAATAAAAGCTATAATTATATCATCACTTTATTTAAAGAGCTAAAATGAGTCAAATTTCCATCATACTACCAACCTATAATGTAGAAAAATATATTGCTAGAGCATTAGAAAGCTGTATTAAACAAACTTTTAAAGATATAGAAATCATTGTGGTAGATGACCTTGGCAATGATAAAAGTATAGATATAGCTAAAGAATATGCTAGTAAAGATGATAGAATAAAAATCATACATAATGAAAAGAATTTAGGAACTTTTGCTAGTAGAAATATAGGTGTATTAAATGCAAAATCAAATTTTATAATGTTTTTAGATCCTGATGATTATTTAGAGCTTAATGCTTGTGAAGTTGGGCTTGAAAAAATCAAAAATGTAGATATGGTAGTGTTTGATGCATATGTACATAGGGTGAAATTTAAGAAATTTTATAGATTTAAACAAGATAGGCTTTTTAACAAAGATGAATTTTTGGAATTTTTACTTAAACAGAAACATTTTTGCTGGAGTGTTTGGGCAAAAGTATATAGGAAAAATTTGATTTTAAAAAGTTTTGAGTATGTTGATTTTAAAGAAAAACTTTGTTATGGAGAAGATGTGCTTTTTAACTATATAAATTTTATGCTAAGTGAGAGCTTTTTTGTATCGAAAGAATGTACATACCGCTATGAATTTAATGAAAATGGTAGATATGAAAACAAAAATAAAGAAATTTTATGGCAAAATTACCAACATAAAAAGCAAAGTTTAAAATGCATTAAAAAATTAGCTAATATTTTTCAATATAAGCATTTTAATAAAAAAATATTAGAAGTTTTAGAAAAAGAAATTTTAGGGTTAGAGAGTAGGATTTAAATATACTCACTTTTTAACAACAAACTAGCCATTTTAAAATCATAATCCGTATCAATATCTATAGAATAAATAGACTCCATTTTGTAAGCAAAGCTATTTGGCATAAAAAAACCTTTATATTGCATAAATTCTTTTATTTTTGCTATATAAATAGCACCATTAAGTCTGTAATGTTTCTCTAAATCTTGTGAGCGTAAATTTTTAATCTCTGAAGGCAAAAATAAATCCATAGCGCCATTTTCTGGTATAGTATTACTCCAAAGAGGAGAGTGTTCACACTCACAAACACTAATTACAGAATTAGCGTTTTTCTTAAAAAATAAATCCAACGCCTCATCAATATGTTTATTATTTCTCAAAGGACTTGTAGGTTGTAACAAAACAATATATTTAAAACTAATATTTTTATCAGCATAAAAATCAATAATATTTTTTATAACATCAAAAGAAGATGATGTATCATCTGATAAAGATCTATCTCTTAAATAAGGCACTTGCGCTCCATATTGCATTGCTATCCTTGCATATTCTTGAGAATCTGTGCTAACCATGACATTTTTTATATATTTAGACTTTAAAGCAGCTTCAATACTCCATGCGATTAAAGGCTTGTTTTTTAAAATTTTAATGTTTTTATGAATAAGACGCTTACTTCCACTACGCGCAGGAATGATTGCCAAAATATCATTTAAACTATTCTTAATTATTTGCATCAATAATCGCCTTTTCATATTCTTCAAGTCTTCCTATATCAATCCAATAATCTTGTAATATATAAGAATTTATTTTTAATTTTTTATCTAACAATCGCTTAATCAAATTAGGCATATCCAAATACACATCTTTTTTGATATACTTTAAAACTTCTGGTTCTAATACATAAATTCCAGCACTAACTAAAAATTTCTGCATAGGTTTTTCTTCTATATCTTTTATATCATTGTTAGAAATTTTCACAACACCGTAAGGAATTTGTTGCTCAAATTCTCTAAGTACCACACTCATCACTGCTTTACTTTTTTTATGCTCTTGAATAAGTTGATCAAAATCAAGTTTAGTTAAAATATCTCCATTCATAACAATAAATGATTTTTTCATATCTTTCACCAAAGACAAAGCCCCGGCAGTGCCAAGTTTTTGTTTTTCTTTAATATAAGAAATTTCAACACCCCAACTTTTGCCTTCTTGAAAATAATCACAAATAACTTCTTTTTTATAATTTACACAAAATATAAACTTTTTAAAACCTTGTTCTTTGAAATTTAAAACAATATTTTCGAGTATTGGTTTTTTACCTATTTTTAACATAGGTTTTGGAGTATTTTTGGTAAGTTCACCCAATCTACTTCCAAGACCTCCAACCATTAGAACTACTTCATTTTCAAAACTTTTTTCTTTAAGAATTGAAGCAATAGATTTTATAGCTATGACTTCATTTTCACTATTTAAGACAGGAAAATCATAAATATCAGTTTGACTAGCTAATTTTAAAAGCTCTTCTTTACTTGTATTTTCTTTAATGGTTAACGAATTCTTAGTATAAATTGTTTCTATGCTATCTTCAAGCTTTTTGCCATTTAATAAAGCTCTTCTAATGTTAGAATCACTAATTACACCTAAAAATTTATCATTTTCTACCACCAAAGCTATTCTAACACGCTCACTACCTATAATTTTTAAAGCTTCTTGTATGCTTGCATTTTTAGCAAGTTTTAATTTTTCAATACTCATTGCATATCCACAAATTTTTTATATAAAATTTTTTCCAAAGAAATATTTTTTAAAATATCCTTTATCATTAGACTTGTATTTTTACCTTCACACTCAAAAGGATTAATGAAATTTT
Source organism: Campylobacter lari (assembly GCF_004357905.1). NCBI lineage: Bacteria > Pseudomonadati > Campylobacterota > Epsilonproteobacteria > Campylobacterales > Campylobacteraceae > Campylobacter > Campylobacter lari. The sequence continues at coordinate 30,145 of NZ_SMTT01000007.1, forward strand.
TTAGCTTATCTTGATATTCTTTGGTATTAACATACAAAAACGCTTGTTTTAAATGATAAATATCACAATTTATAATATTATCAGCAAAAATTCTTCCTTCTTGCCTGTTACCTATATTGATACAAGGAATTCTTAAAAAAGGACTTTCGCAAATTCCACTAGAGCTATTTCCTATAAGTATATTTGCTATTTTCATTAAACTTAAGTATCTTTTAGAGCCCAAATTATCAAATAACTTTGCTTTATGAGATTGTTTTATACAATACTCATTTAAAAGCTCATTAATATATAAGCCATTCTCATCAGCATTTGCTTTCGTAAAAATTAAAGTAGAATTTTCCAAATTATCTAAAAATTCAAGCAATAATTTTATTTCTTTTTTAACGCTTGATTTTTGTATCGTTTGAGGATGATAAGTTATTAAATATATATTTTCATCAAATATCAAATTCAATTCTTTTTGCAAATCTTCCTTGTTTAAAAAATTCATATTATTGATATTTTCTCCCCCTAGAGAACCTACATTAAAAACTCTATCTTTACTTTCTCCAAGTTGCAAAATTCTATTTGCATAAGTTTGAGTACTAGCAAAATGCAAATGCGCCATTTTACTAATAGCATGCCTAATGCTATCATCAATAGCTCCCAAGGTAAGCTCACCTCCACAAAGATGCGCTAAGGGAATTTGCATTATCAAACAAGCACTAGCACAAGAGAGCATTTCATATCTATCGCCTAATATCACCACAATATCAGGTTTTAATTCTTCAAAAGCTTCACAAAGTGAAATTTGTAAAAGCCCCATACTTTTACAAATACCTACACCATCATTGTTATTAAGCAAAATGGGAATTTTTTTATTTACTTTAAATTCTTTTTCAATCTCTTGACAAGTAAAACCAAAATCTTGACTTAAATGAGCTGCTGTAACAATAAGCTGCAAAGTTAATTCATTATCTTGTTCAATGTATTTGCATAAATTTCTTAATAAATACCATTCGGCTCTAGTGCCACTAATAACACAAATTTTTCTATTCATCAATTAACTCATCTTCAGCATAATCTCTACTAGCAATTTTACCTAAATATTTATCATATTTCATAGCACAAATTCCATCCCCCGGTCGCTTTGTGGTAAGATTTTCTTCACTAAAACATTCGCCCTTTTTTATAACTTTTTTAGCTACAAGAGATTTTCTAGCAATGGCTTTGTTTTTAATTTCGCTTTTGCTTGGAATTTTAACACCATTTCCAAAAGCTTGTTCTAGCTCTCTTATGGATTTAATCATAGCTTTTAATTCTTCAGGTTCTAAGGAAGCTTGATGATCAGGCCCTTGCATACTTTTATCTAAAGTAAAATGTTTTTCTATCACACAAGCTCCCATAGCTACAGCTGCTATAGGTATAGTTATACCCAAAGTGTGATCAGAATATCCTACGGGCAAACAAAAGGCTTTTTTTAAAGTTTGCATAGCTCTTAAATTTACATCTTCAAAAGGTGTAGGGTATTCTGTATTACAATGTAAAATAATGATTTTATCTCTTTGAGTGCCATTTTGCACCAAAATATCTAAAACTTTTTCAATCTCACCTAAAGTGGCCATTCCTGTCGATAAGATGATATTTTTATTAAAACTAGCAATTTTTTTCAAGTAAGGAAGATTAGTTAATTCTCCGCTTGGAATTTTAAAAATTTCTATATCAAATTTTACAAGCAAATCAATACTTTCTAAATCAAAAGCAGTGGAAAGAAATTTAATATTAAATTTTTTACAATGTTCTATTAAAATTTCATGATCTTGTTTAGAAAGTTCTAATTTTTTAACCATATCAAGCTGGCTTTGATTTTCATCAGTAGCTTGGAGTTGATACTCTGCTTTTTTGGCATTTTTACTTATACAATTTTCAGCTACAAAGGTTTGAAATTTTACAAAATCAGCCCCAGCTTCACTAGCTACTTCTATAAGCTTTTTAGCTAAATTTATATCACCATTATGATTAACTCCAGCTTCTGCTATAACAAGAGTTTTATTGTATTTCATTTTTTAATTTATATTCTCCAAATTCATTCTTATAAAATAACTCTTTATTATAATGCTTTTCTACTATACTCCAAAATTTAGATTTTGAAATACCTAAAAAATTACAAAAATCTTCTATACATTTATTATCCAAATTATGATCTTTTTGTTTTACTATTTTTACGGCTTCATCTCTGCTTAAAAGTCCATATCTTATAAATCTAGCTGCATAATCACTAGCCATAGCATGGCCAAATTTTGGGTATTTCATCCATGGATGAATTAAATAAGCAATACTATCAACTTGATCAAAATTTTCAGCACAATGTCTCCTGTCCCATTCTCCATTTAAATCACTAAACCCTCTATTTTTGGCAAAAACATAATTAGAATAAGAATTCCATTTAACAAAATAACTCAAGTATATAGGATGAAGATTACCCAAATCGTCTTTTTGTGGATCAAAAAACAATTGCAAATTCTCTTCCTTTATTTCATCATCTATAAATTCATTAATATCCAAATCACTCGCTACTCCATTTAAAAAAATACCACTTGCATCAGAAGTTTCAATGTTGTCATTCCCGCCATATTCATATGAAATATTTTCCCCATAGACAAGCAAAGGTGTATTAAATTTCAAAGCCATAGCAAAAGGGTAAGAATAGATTAATCTATCTATAAACCAGGTAGGTTTTCCATACTTTTCAAAGGTTTTCAACATAACTTTTTTTTGAGTTTTTATATCAGGTTTTAAGCTTATAAGATGACAGCCAAATTCTTCAGAAATATTTTTTAAATTTTTCTTCCCAGTTTCAGTCATAGTAAAATTATCTTCTACGCTAAATAAAATAGGATTCATTCCTAATTTTTCTTTCATAATATGTACTTGAAAATGAGAATCTTTGCCCCCACTTACCGCAATAGCACAATCATACTCATACTTACCATTCATTCTTCTATATTTATCACAAAGTTTTTCTAATTCTTTAAATCTAGCTTCATAATCAATATTTTCTTTATTTTTATGATTTACACAAGCTGAACAAATATTTTTACCATTTTTATCTTTACTAAATTTTATCCCTGGTCTCGTATCTGGCATTACGCAATAATCACAATATTTCATCATTATACTCCTTTCATATATACTATACTATCTTCGCCTAAAATACTACCATGTTTTAAATGAGTATTTGACCCCAAAAAACTATGCTGCTTTATCAAACAACCCCCATTAACAACACTAGCTGTACTAATATGACAAAAATTTTCAATTATAGCATCATGTTCAACTAATGCTTTTGAATTTATTATACAACCTTTACCTATCTTGACATTTGTATTTACCAAGGCATGATGCATTATTATACTTGCCTCATCAATAAAAGATCTTTTTGACACATGAGCAAGCGGCGAAATAATAGTTGGCAATCTAAAACCTATAGTTTTCAACTTATCATAAATTTGCACTCTCGGCAATGAAGTTTTAATTTGTCCAATACCAATTAAGGCATATTTATATTCTTTAAATAATTTTTTTAAATCATCATCATTCCCAAGCAATGGATAATACGCACTTTCTATATCATTATCCACAAAACCAACAATTTCAAATTTACCTTCAAGCTCTATAACATCCATACATGCTCTTGCATGTCCTCCAGCTCCAATAATGATTATTTTTTCTTTCACAAAAATCCTAAATATTATAAATATCACTTTTATATTTTTTTAAATTTAAAGAACTACTAAACCACTCTATAGTTTGAGCTAAACCTTTTTCTATATCATATTGTGGTGAAAAGTTAGTAAGGCTTTTAATCTTGCTATTGTCACACCATAGCCTAAATACTTCACTATTTTCAGGCCTTATGCGTTCATTTTCTGTGATAAATTCTACATTTGATTTCATAAGTTTTTTAATGAGTTCTAAAGTATCTTTTATGCTTATTTCATAATTTGATCCTATATTTACCACTTCACCTATAGCCTTTTGGCATTTAGCTAACTCTAAAAACCCTAAACAAGTATCTTTTACATAATTAAAATCTCTAGTAGGACTTACATCTCCAAGCTTTATTTGTTTAGCTCCATTTGCAATTTGAGTGATGATAGTTGGGATCACCGCCCTTGCGCTTTGCCTTGGGCCATATGTATTAAAAGGTCTTGCTATGGTCAGTGGGAGATTGAAAGCATTATAAAAACTCATTGCCATAGCATCAGCACCTATTTTGCTTGCTGAATATGGACTTTGTGCTTGCAAAGGATGTTTTTCATCAATAGGCACATACAAAGCCGTACCATAAACCTCGCTTGTACTTGTGTGAATAATACGCTTTACATTATTTTCCAATGCACTTTGGCAGATATTTAAAGTACCCTTTATATTAACATCTACATAACTATCTGGAGCAACATAAGAAAAAGGTATGGCTATTAAAGCTGCTAAATGAAAGATGATTTCTACATCTTGAGTGATATTTTTACAAAAATGTGGATCTCTAATATCTCCACAAACTACTTCAATATCTTTTAAACACTCTATATCTTCAAGCCAACCCCAATAATTAAAAGAATTATACTGACTTAAAGCTTTAATTTTATAACCATAAAACAAAGAATTCTTGTCTTTAGTTTGTGTATAAAGCATTTCAACTAAATGCGAACCTATAAAACCATCTGCACCTGTGACTAATATATTCTTACTCATAATTCTTCTTTAAATATTTTACTAAAGTTGCTTTTTACAAACTATATTATATAATAAAAATAAAAATAAGGAAAATAATGAAAAAAATAATCCTAATAGATCTAGATTTACAGTTAATAGAGCAATTTTTATCTTTTAACAAATATATTAAGATAGATATGTTAATTACCAATGATATAAAAAGAGCCAAGGAAAAGTATAAAGAGTTTGTAAAATTTTTTTATCCGCAAGGACAAATCAGAGAAAAAATAAATAATATTCATAAAATAAATTATGATTTAAAATATGAAGAAATATTAAAATTTAGATCAACTCAATATAAACTTGAAAAATATTACCATAGGTATTATCTAGATACTGGTGTAATACAAAATTTATATTATAAAGCACTTTCTTTCTGGCTTGATTATTTTAATAACAACCGCATCGATATGATATTTTCCGATCAAATAGAGCATGGTGGTGATTGGGATAGCATTCCTTTTGATATTGCTTTAAAACACAACATCCCAGTTTATCTACTATCAATATCTAGTGATTTTAACAATCAACAAATCTATCAACTATTACATTTAAATAGTCATAGTTTTAAAAACATAAAAAGTATCAACAAAACTAAAGTAAACCTCTATAATTTTTTTAACAATTCAACATCAAATAAAAAAATAGGAATTAAAAATCCTTTAAAATATTTTTATAAAACAAAAATAAAAACCCTACCTAGAATAATTCAAAGAAAATTGGGAGGTATATATTTAGAGTACAACTTAATTAAAAACAAAGAAATGTTTTTTCTTTCAAAATATGAAATATATAGACAGTCTGTATATATAAACAATCTTCGAAAAATATATAAGAAAATTTCACAAAAAGCTGATTTTGAAGATAATTATATATACTTTCCATTACACCTAGAACCAGAAGCTTCAATTATGAATAGAACAACACTATCATCTCAATTATTTATTATTGAACTCCTATCAAATTTATTGCCCAAAAATTGGAAAATTTATGTCAAAGAACACCCGCATCAATTTTTTTGCTATGAAAACGAATTGCCATATCTAAACAATATTCATTATTTTAGAAGCTTAAAATTTTATGAATTTTTAGAACAGATGTCAAATGTAAAAATTATAGATATAGATACGAACTCTACTGAACTTATAAAATATTCTAAAGCTACATGTGCAATAGCTGCAACATCTCTAATAGAAGCAGTTCTATTAAAAAAACCTATTATAAATTTTGGTGAAAATACTAATTTTATTGAATTACTCAATGAATGTTTTAATATTCGCTCTAAAGAAGATTTAGCAAAAGCTATTGATAAAATTCAAAAAAATTTTATTCCCAAATATGATGATTTAGATTATATTTTAGAAAACTACACTTTTCTCCAAACAAATAATACAAAAGAAATACAAGATATAATACAAATTCTTTTATAATTTCTTAATATAAAAATAATTTCTAAAAATCACATATCTGATTTTAGAAATTTTATAAGGTTTTAATAGTTGTAATTTCTCTTTAATACACAAAGGATCTTTACCAATTTTTTTAATTTTAAATGCATTTTTGATATAAAAGTATAAAATAACATCTCTTAATAGTGAAGAAATTTTTTTATCATGATAATTTTCTATAAATCGCACTAATTCTAAACTAGTTTGCACCCAACTAGCGCATTTAAAATACTCTTTTGCTAAAGTTGCATTCTCTTCAAATGCAATAAATATATCTTTAAAATATGGAAGAATATTATCTTTGGTAATTTTTTTATCTTGATTTGTCAAAGAATTAGCTCGAATTCTATAATAATAAAATATTTTAGGATAAATATAAATATTCTTAGCTTGCGAAAAAAGCAAAATTCCAAATAAATGATCTTCAGCAAAAATACCATCTTTAAATTTTATTTTTTTATCTATTATATGATTAAAATTTATCATACCTGAACAAGCAAAAGAAAAATCTTTCATCTTGCTTCTTGCTAAATGTCGCAACCATTCTAATGGAGTAATCTTTTTTTCTTGTTTTATATTAATATCTTTTAATCTACTACTTTGACTTTGATTTTTACAAGATATTTCATAGTATTTTGCCTCATCAAACCACACCACATCTACCCCATCCATTCTAGGTACACATTCTTCTATGCAGTTTAATTCCCAATAATCATCAGAATCTAAAAAGATAATATAATCTATAATAGGATAAGTAAAGCTAGTTAAATCTTGTTCATCATTAAAAGCTTTATAGCTTTTATATACAGTATATATTTCATAAGGATTATTACCTTCTATATTAAATTCTATTAAAGAATTTTCTTTTAAAGTTTGGGTTTTGTTTTTGAGTTTATATTCTCCACTAAAATATTCTATACCTACATTTCTAGCACTACTTAAACCACCATTTTTTTTATCAAAAAGAGTAATTCTTTTATCTTTTAGAGTGTATTCTTTTGCAATATTGAGTGAGTTTTCATCTGTACTACCATCATTTACGAGTATGATTTCTAAGTTAGTATAGGTTTGATTGATTACACTATCTAAACATTCTTTTAGATATTTTTCTACATTGTATATGGGGATTACTACGCCTACGGTTTTCATATATACATAACCTTAATTATTTTCGATATTATATCAGAAAAACTTTTGAGGAATATATATGCAAATACAACAAAACAATTCTTTAATTTATAATACTTTAACAAAAAAACTAAGCTCATTTATACCTATAAAATCAATAAGAAGAAAATTAAGAAATCATATTCAATATAAGTTAGAACACCCCAAAGTGGCTAATTATCTTTCAAACAACTATATAAACCCTTTTTTAGAAGGAAAAATTCCTCATTTTGATTTTGAAAAAAAACATCATTTTAAAAACGATAAAATTATTTGGCAATTTTGGTATCAAGGTAAAAATCAAGCTTCACCTATGATACAACAATGTTTCAATTCAGTGCAAAGTCAAATGAAAGATGACTACACAATCATCATTTTAGATAAAGATAATATAAAAGAGTATATTGATTTTCCACCATATGTTATAGAAAAATTAGAAAATAATTTTTTTGGAGAAAAAACTATAACTTTTTTTTCAGATCTTTTAAGAGTATGCTTACTTGCAACTTATGGAGGTATATGGTGTGATGCAAGTATATTTTTAAGCTCTAAAATTCCTAGTGAACTTTGTAATAAAGATTTTTTTATCTTTGAAAGATCAAAAACAAAACCTAGTAAAGAGAAATTGAAAAATTTTATCAAAAGTGGGTATTTTTCTTATGGATATTTTAACTGGAATGATGATTTTAAGGTTAAAATGCTAAGTAGTTTTATGATAGCCAAAGCAAGCAATACTTTTATTCAAACTCTAAAAGATATTTTAATAAATTATTGGAAAAATGAGCAATCAAATGAAAATCACTATTATTTTGTACTGCATATCATATTTGAACTTTTAAAAGAGCATAGCTTTGTAAATGATGTTTATAAAAACATGAGTGATATAGAATGCCATTTATTACAATTTAGCGCCAAAGAAAAATTTAATCCAACTCTTTGGGAAGAAATTCAAAAACAAAGTTTTTTACACAAACTCACGCATTTTAAATCTATAAAAAAAGATTCAATGATAGATAAAATCATTTTGCAAAGTTGATTTTATCTAAAAATACTTTTTATTTTTTGCCAAATTTTCCAAAGATCATAAGGAATTTTTGTTTGGATAAAAGGTTTTATTATAGGTAATTTTTCCTTTAAATTTAAAGGATCTTTTTTAAATTTTTTAATCATCAAAGCCTTTTTTACATAAAAAGGCAAAAAGGTTTCCTTTATAGCTTGAAAATTTTCATTTTTTTGATCTTTAAAAAATTCTATCAACTCTAAAGCTGTTATCATCCTACTTGCTGCTTTTAAATAGTTTTTTGCCTCTTTAGCATTTTCTCCAAAAAATTCATATAAGTCTTTAAAGTACTCTGATACATTTGCCTTTGTGACTTTCTTATCATGATTTGATATACTATTTGCTCTCAAACGGCACAAATACAATCTTTTTGGCAAAATATAAATATTATTAGCACAGCTAAATAAAACCATGCCAAAATGAATATCTTCATTGATGATTTTGTTAATAAATTTAAGTTTTAATTGTTTTAAAAATGAAAAATCTATCATACCACCCCAGCTAAACGAGATATCCCTTGAACCTACTTTTATAGCTTGCTTAGCATAGTCTCTTGGAGTGATAGTACATTCTTGAGTGAAATTAAATATATTCATCCTTGTTTTTTGGCCCTTATCTTCTATACCATCATCATAAATACAAGTATGGTCAAACCATAATACATCTACATTTTGCATTCTTATAACACACTCTTCTATGCAGTTTAACTCCCAATAATTATCAGAATCTAAAAAGATAATATAATCAATCTTTGGAATTTCTAATTTATCATCTACTAAAGCATTTTTATGTTTATAAATTTTATAAATATTTTGTGGGTTATTGCCAACAATCTTAAAAATATTTAATTCATTTTCTTTTTCAATATATTGTATTTCATATTCACCATAAAAAAATTCTATACCTACATTTCTAGCACTGCTTAAACCACCATTTTTTTTATCAAAAAGAGTTATTCTTTTATCTTTTAAAGTGTATTCTTTTGCTATGTTAAATGAGTTTTCATCAGTGCTGCCATCATTTACTAGTATGATTTCTAAGTTAGTATAGCTTTGATTAATTACACTATCTAAACATTGTTTTAAATATTTTTCTACATTGTATATGGGGATTACTACGCCTACTTTTTTCATGCTTTATCTCCAAATCACTTTTTCATTTTTTATAGTTTCAAGATAAATTTGATGATTAATCTCAAGCATATTTTTGCTATTTTCTTCATGGTAAATATGATAAGCTAGAGCATAGAATTTAAGTCTTTTAAACACTCCATTATTAAATAAAAATCTAGCCACAAACTCACTATCTTCTCTGCCCCAGCCTATAAATTTTTCATTAAATCCTTTAATAGCTTCAAAATCACTTTTATAAAAACTCATATTGCAAGTTTTACTGCCTTTAACAAGTTGTGATTTTTTAAAAAACTTCTTAGTTAGCTTTGAAAATTTATATACACATTTAGCTAAAAAAGCATTTCTTTTGTTTTTAAAACCCTTTTTATTAAAAGCTAAGCTAAAATCATTTTTGCTTAAAAGTTCTTTGCTTTCTTTTTCGTTTAAAATAGTTCTTGAACCTTGCAAGATAGTTTTTAAACTAGCAAATTTTAAATGATCTTTGATAAAGTTTTTTTCTAAAATCATATCCCCATCGATTAAAACAATATATTCGCTATTAGAAGCATTAATTGCCTTATTGCGACTTGCCGCGGCACGAAATCCCTCATCTTCTTGCCAAATATGCTCTAACTTACAAGGAAAATCCTTTTGATAAGCTTGTATAAGCTTAGCCGTATCTTCCCTGCTTCCATCATCAGCTATTAAAACCTCATCTGGTAAAGGCTCTAAGTTTTTAACACTATCAAGCACCAAAGCAAGTCTTTCTTTTTGATTATAGGTTGTGATGATTAAAGCACAAGTTTTTGGCTTTTGCTTTTTTAACTCATACAATTTCATATATTTAAAAAAAGCTCCAAGTCCATTACAAGTACTTATAATAAAGCCTTTATAGCCATAAAAAATCCCTTTTTTCAAAACATAATTTCTAAAAAAAGTCCAAATTCCTCTTAGCAAAGCCTTGCAAACACTACTTTCTTTATGTAAATTTTGCAAAGCCCAAAGCTTAGAATATTTTTGAAGCTTATCTAACAAACTATCGATATCATCAAACGCAAAATGCCTCAAACCATTTTGCAACTTAATCTTTTTGCTATCTTCATGTAAAATTAAACTCTCATGCACTAAATTTTTATTAAAACTAGTATGGGTTTTATTAAACACCCGCATTACATGATCAGGCCACCACCCACAAGCTTTAATCCACTCTCCATTGTATAAATTTTCTCTTGGTAAAGCTATGATATCTTCTTTATTAGGCTCAATTTGCCCTAATTCTTGTAAAAATTCTTTCTTAGCAAGCTCATCTGCGTCAATATTAAAAATCCAATCATTGCTAGCATAACTTATGGCTAAATTTTTTAAAGGTCCAAAACCTATAAATTTATGCTGATAAATCTTGATATTTTTATAATTTTTACTAAACTCATAAGCAATTTTTAAAGTATCATCATTGCTATCATTTTCTATTAAAACGATCTCGCCAAATTCTTGCAAAGATTCCAAGCAAGCTTTTAAAGTTTTTTGAGCATTTTTAACAATCATTATCACACTAATTTGTTTTAAATCCATTTTATATCCTATAAATATAATTCATGATTGTATCTTTTAAATCTCTTATGAAAGAAAAAATACTCATCAGGTTTAAATTTAATCATCTCTTCACAACACTTTGCTTGATACTTAGTAAGCTCTTCTATACTTGCCTTGCTTGCATCTAAAGCCTTAAAAGTTTTTACAAAAAATTTCTCATCTTTTTGATACACAAAACAAGGTAAAATCATAGCATTTGTTTTTTTAGCAAGCACACTTGCACCTGCTATGAAATTTACTTCTTGGTTAAAATATTGTATTTTTACACTTTCACTATCCACTGCATCTTGATCGGTTAAAATTCCAAGCGATCTACCTTCTTTTAAGGCTTTTAGCATTTTTCTAAGCCCGCCCTTTTTTTCTATAAGCTCTATATTAAATTGCGTGCGATTTTTACTTAAAATTTTATCCATTATCATACTATCAAGTGCTCTTCCAACTATGGAAATTCCTTGAAATTTAGCCCCAAAAGACAAAGCCAAAAGCTCCCAGTTACCATAATGAGCCGTAGTTACAATCAAGGGTCTTTTACTTTGCATTATATTTAAAATTTGCCCCTCATCATCAAAGCAAATTTTATTGACGATTTCTTCTTTGCTTGCATTTTGATTTTTGATAAAATCAATCCCAAATTTAGCAAAATTTTTATAGATATTAAGGCTAGTTTCATCACGCCATTTTTGATCTTTTTCAGGAAAACAAATTTTTAAGTTTATGTCAATGATTTTGCGGTGTTTGTGATTAAGCCTATAAGTGATCAAAGCAACCAAATTTACAAAAGAGTTTAAAAGCTTTGAAGGTAAAATCTTCACAAGGGCTTTTAATATATAAAAAAGGCTTAGATATACATAATTTATCATTTTTCTAAAAGCTCACAAGCAAGTTTAAAAATATCTTTTTCATCGATATTTTGTATGCAAAAATCACTCTTATCGATATGCTTTGAATGCAGTATTTTTTTACCTGCATTGATTGTTTTGTTGATATTTGTTTCATAGGTATTTCTTTGACTAGGAGTAGCACCAAAAATCGTTATAGAAGGCTTGTTTAGTGCAAAGGCCAAATGAGTAGGCCCACTATCATTTCCGATAATCAAATCACTTGCCTTAGTTAAAGCACAAAGCTCGCTTAAGCTTAATTTTGGCGCAAGTTCTATTTTCAAATGTTTTAAATTTAAAACTATATCTTTAGCAAAATTAAACTCATTAACATTGCCCCAACCAAGCATGATTTTTGCACTAGTAAAATACTCTAAAAGCATTCTACAAAGTAGTATCAAACGCTCTTTTGGGTAAATTTTATTAGGCATAGATGAGCCTATATGTATGAGTATATTTGGCGCACTTTCACTTAAAGAAAGCCTTTGTTCTAAGCTTTCTTTTAACTCATCATCTACACTAAAACAACTTTGTTTTAACTCTATATCGCTATGATCAAAATGCTCATTTAATACATAAGCTACCAAAGAAAGATTACGCACGATAATATTTTCTTCATAATTACACGCAAATTTATGCGTATAAAAATTGCTCGCAAAACCCTCTTTGATACTTTCTTGATCAAAACCAAAAGTATTAGCACATAAAAATTTACTCACTAAAGCAGATTTAATCAAACCTTGCAAGTCAATCACAACATCATATTTATTTTGTCTTGCTTCAAAAAGCATAGCAAAGACTTCTTTGAATTTTCTATCCTTTAAAGGCAGGGCATACACTTCATTAATCATTGGATGATCTTGCAATAATCCTGCAAATCTTGCATCTACAAACCAATCAATACTCGCCTTAGGATAATGCTTTTTAATAAATTGCAAAACAATTACCGCATGGATGATATCTCCAAGTGCGGATAACTTAACCAAACCTATTTTCATATACTACTTTATTTTTAAATTTTCTGTTATGATTTTAACAAAGATTTTTTTAAAAAAAGGTTTATCATGCAAGAATATATTTGCGTTTTTGATTGTGAGAGCATTCCTGATGCAGAATTGATAAAACATCTTTATGATTTTAATGGCGATGATTTAAGCATTAGCAAGCAAGCTTTAGAAAGACAAAAAGAAGAAAGTGGAAGTGAATTTTTACCCCTACCTTTTCATAAAGTTGTAAGCATTTGTGCAGTGATTGCAGATAAATTTGGAAATTTCATCAAAGTCAATAAAATCAAAGGCGAAAATGAAAAACAAATGCTAGAAGAGTTTTTTAACTTCATAGATAAACACCAACCCCGCCTTGTAAGTTTTAATGGCAAAAGCTATGACATGCCTTTGCTTGTTATAAGAGCATTAAAATACAATATCAACGCAAGTGCTTATTTGGACGCAAGCGATAAATGGAATAACTACAAAAGCAAATTTGTAGAAAATAAACATTGTGATTTATTAGAATCTTTAGGAAGTTTTGGCCAAAAAGGCTTAAAACTTGACACACTTTGTGCTATGGCAGGACTTCCTGGAAAGTATGATGTACATGGAAATGAAGTATTAGAACTTTTTTATCAAAACAAATTAGAAAAAATTCACGAGTATTGCGAAAGTGATGTGCTAAACACCTATATGCTATTTTTAAAATACGAACTCATTAAAGGTAATTTAACCCAAGAAGATTATCTTAATATTTTAGAAAATTTCAAAGAAGAGCTTTTGCAAAAACATAGCGATAAAAGCTATCAAAAGCCATTTTTAGAAGCCATAGAAAAAGAAAAGAGTAAGTTTTAAATTAATTAAGAAAAGTATATTAAAATAACTATTATTAAATATCACAAAAAGGATAAAAATGAAAATTTTAATCACCGGTGGCGCAGGATACATAGGCTCTCATACTTTAAAACAATTTTTAGAAACAAATCATGAAATTTGTGTATTAGATAATCTTTCAAAAGGCAGTAAAAAAAGTTTGGATGAACTTTCTAAAATCAGACCTTTTAAGTTTTTTGAGCAAGATTTAAGCGATTATGCTGGGATTAAAAAACTTTTCAAAGAAGAAAAATTTGATGCAATTGTGCATTTTGCAGCTAGTATTGAAGTTCCTGAAAGTATGGAAAATCCTTTAAAATATTATATGAACAATACCGCAAACACAAGTAATCTAATCCAAACTTGTTTAGAAACAGGTGTGAAAAAATTCATTTTTTCTTCAACCGCAGCTACTTATGGAGAGCCACAAACTCCTATCGTAGATGAGCAAAGTCCATTAGCACCGATTAATCCTTATGGACAAAGCAAACTAATGAGTGAAAAAGTCTTACAAGATGCTAATATGGCTAATCCTGAATTTAAATATTGCATTTTAAGATACTTCAATGTAGCAGGTGCTTGCATGAGTTATCCTATAGGTCAACGCTATCCAAAAGCTACTTTACTTATCAAGGTTGCTGCTGAAGTAGCCACAGGAAAAAGAGAAAAGCTTTATATTTTTGGTGATGATTATAATACTAAAGATGGTACTTGTATTAGAGATTTTATCCATGTTGATGATATTTCAAGTGCACATTTAGCTGCTTTAGAATACCTAGAAAATAATGAAAGTAATATTTTCAATGTAGGATATGGACACGGTTTTAGCGTAAAAGAAGTTATTGAAACTATGAAAAAAGTAAGTGGAGTAGATTTCACAGTAGAACTTGCACCAAAAAGAGCTGGGGATCCTTCTGTGCTTATTTCAAATGCTGATAAAATCAAAACTCTAACTAATTGGAAACCAAAATATGATGATTTAGAATTAATCTGTAAAAGTGCTTATGAGTGGGAAAAACAGTGTTAAAAAAACTTTTTTTCATACTCAATGCTCATGATAAGAAATTTTTATTTGCTTTGCTAATTTTTTCTATTTTTATAGGATTCATAGAAAGCTTTGCTATTTCTTTAATCATGCCCTTTGTATCAGTAGCGAGTAATTTTGAGCTTTTAGAAAAAAGTTCCTATTTTCAACCTATATATGAGTATTTAAATTTACCAAGTTATAAGATTATTGCTTATTTTGGCTGTATATTAATCGCCTTTTATATTTTTAGAGCCTTTTTGAATGCCTTTTATTTTCATTTGCTTGCGCGTTTTTCTAAAGGGCGTTATCACAGCCTTGCTTGTCGTATTTTTGATAAATACTTACATCTTGAATATGAGAATTTTACTAATAAAAATCAATCAGAACTTTTAAAAACCATCACACAAGAAGTATTTCATTTAAGCACTTTAATTAGTGCTTTTTTACTTATGCTAAGTGAAAGCTTTGTGGTGTTTTTACTTTATACTTTATTGCTAATTATCAACTATAAAATCACCCTAGCTTTAAGTGCTTTTTTACTTTTAAATGCTTTTATTTTGATTAAAATCCTCTCACCCTTGGTAAAAAAAGCTTCCATAGCTAGAGAAGAGGCGATGAAAAATTATTTTGAAATTTTAAATGCAAATTTAAACAACCTTAAAATCATCAAACTCAAAACCAAAGAACAAAGCACACAAAAACTTTATGAAATTCAAAGTGGGCTTTTTGCCAAAGCAAACATTAGCAATGAAAGCATGTCAAGCATTCCTAGAATTTACCTTGAAGGTATAGGTTTTTGTATGCTTTGTTTTATCGTAGTGTATTTAGTTTTAAGATATGAAAGTGATATTTCATCTATCTTAGCAACTATTACTATTTTTGTGGTGGCTCTTTATAGGCTTATGCCAAGTGCTAATCGTATCATCACAAGTTATAATGAAATTACATATTATAAAAACTCTTTAGATATTATTTATAACATGCTCAATGAAAAAGAAGAAAAGCTAGGCGATGAAAGTATTGAATTTAAAGAAAAAATCGTTTTAAAAAATCTTTTCTTTGCTTATAAGGGTAAGAAAAACTTATTTAAAAATTTAAATTTTGAGCTTAATAAAAATGAAAAAATCGCTTTTATAGGTAAAAGTGGAAGTGGTAAAAGTACTTTAGTTGATCTTATCATAGGACTTTTAAAACCAAGCGATGGAGCTATTTTTGTAGATGGAATTAAGCTTGATGAGAGCAATATAAAAAGTTTTAGAAGTAAAATTGGCTACATACCTCAACAAATTTATCTTTTTAATGATTCTATTGCTAAAAATATTAGCTTTGGAGAAGAAGTAGATGAAGCGCTTTTACACAAAGTGATCAAACAAGCTAATCTTGAAAGCTTTGTAAATTCACTTGAAGATGGAGTGCATACTAAGGTAGGTGATTCAGGTTCGTTTTTAAGTGGAGGCCAAAGACAAAGAATAGCCATAGCAAGAGCGCTTTATCAACAACCTGAAATTTTAGTTTTAGATGAAGCAACTAGCGCTCTTGATCAAGAAAGTGAAGCAAAAATCATGGAAGAAATCTATAAAATTTCAAAAGATAAAACTCTCATCATCATAGCCCATAGGCTCTCAACCATACAAGGTTGTGATAGAGTATTTGAAGTAAAACATGGGCATTTAAAGGAACAAGTATGAAAATCACTTTCATCATAGCTACTTTAAATTCAGGCGGTGCTGAAAGAGTATTAGTCACTTTAGCTAATGAACTTTGCAAAAATCATGAAATAAATATTATTAAATTTCACAAAGAAGACTCTTTTTACAAGCTTGAGCCAAAAATCAAACTTTTTACCCTAGAGCAGTTTGACTTTTCCACTCTTTATAATAAAATAGCCTCGCGTATTAAAAAATTCAAAGCCTTAAAACAAGCACTTAAAGACCACAAAAGCGATGTTTTTATCTCATTTTTAGATACAACTAATATTGCTTGCATTTGGGCAAACAAAGGTTTAAATACACCTTTAATCATTAGCGAACATAGCTCTTATACTTATTTAAAATCTAAAATTTGGAAGTTTTTACGCCGTATAAGTTTTCCTCATGCAAATGCTTTAACCGTGCTAAGTAATGATGATAAAAATTACTATGAAAACTTTGTTAAAAAAGTTATCAATATGCCAAATCCTTGTCATTTTAGCCCTATTAAAGAAAATTTAGAAAAAGAAAATAATGTCATTTTCGTAGGCAGACTTGATCATAATAAAAATGCTTCTATGTTTTTAAAAGCCATAGCAAGGCTAGATACAAATTTACAAAAACAATACAACTTTTTCATAGCAGGCGATGGAGAATTAAGACAAGATTTAGAACAAGAAGCCAAGAATTTAAATATCAAAGTTAATTTTCTAGGTAAAATTGAAAATATGCAAGAGCTTTATAAAAAAGCAAAAATAATCTGCCTTTGCTCTTTCATAGAAGGCTTGCCAACAGTTTTACTTGAAAGTTTATATTATCAAGTAGCGCGCATTAGCACTAAATACACAAGCGGTCATAAAGATTTAATTGATGATGGAAAAGATGGATTTTTAGTAGATTTAGATGATGAAAAAGCTTTAAGCGAAAAACTCGCACTTTTAATGCAAGATGAAAATTTAAGAAAAACACTAGCGCTTAATGCACAGCAACGATGTAAAGATTATGAAGTGGCCAATGTAGCACAAAAATGGCTTGATTTAATCAAAGAAGTAAGGGTTTAAAATGAAAAAACTAGCAATTTTTATTTATTCTTTAGGAAGTGGTGGCGCTGAAAGGGTTGTATCTACACTATTACCTATGTTAAATTTAAAATATGAAATACATTTAATTTTAATGAATGACAAAATATCATATGATATTCCTGAAGTTAATATCCACTATCTTGAAAAATCAAGTCCAAGTGAAAGTAACTTAGCTAAATTTTTAAAACTACCCTTGCTAGCTATAAAATACAAAAAACTTTGTGAAGATTTAAAAATCAACTTGCAATTTGTATTATTAAATAGACCTAATTATATTGCGTTAATGGCAAAATCCCTAGGACTTAAATCAACCCTTATTATCAATGAATGCACCACTCCAAGTGTAATTTATAAACATAATAATCTAAATTCTTTTATCAATAAATTTCTTATTAAAAAACTTTATAACAAAGCAGATTTAATCTTAGCAAATTCTATAGGAAACAAAGAAGATTTAATACAAAATTTCAATATAGAGGCTAAAAAATGCGATATTTTATACAATGCCATAGATTTAGAAAACATTATAGAAAAATCTAAAGAAAAAATAGATTTTAAAGATCCTTTTATATTAAGTGTTGGTAGGCTTGATCATGGTAAAAATCATGCTATGCTTATAAGAGCTTATGCAAAAGTTAAAACTGATTTAAAATTAGTCATTTTAGGCGAGGGCATTTTAAAAGATGAGCTTTTAGCTTTAATAGAAACTTTAAATTTAAAAGACAAAGTCTTTTTACTAGGTTTTGATAAAAATCCTTATAAATACATGAGCAAATGTGACTTTTTTGCTTTTGCTTCAAGTTTTGAAGGTTTTTCCAATGTTTTAATCGAATGCCTAGCTTGTAATACTGCCGTACTTTGCACTGATCATAAAAGTGGCGCAAGGGAGCTATTTTTAGATGATGAGTTTGGACTTTTAGTAAAAGTAGATGATGAAAAAGCCATGCAAGAAGGCTTAGAAAAAATGTGCAATGATGAAGCATTAAAAGCTTCATATAGACAAAAGGCTTTTTTGCGTGCAAAAGAATTTGATAAAATTAGCATAGCAAAGCAATTATTTGAATTTTTCAACAAGGCATAAAATGAAACTGCAACAAAATTTCACTGATAATAATTCTATAAAATATACCTGTATTTTAATCCTTATAGCCTTTGCTTTTAGTGTTTTGTGTAGGTTATACTGGGTGGCTTGGGCAAGTGAGTTTTATGAGTTTTTCTTTAATGATCAACTTATGATTACTACTAATGATGGCTATGCTTTTGCAGAAGGTGCAAGGGATATGATAGCAGGTTTTCACCAACCTAATGACTTATCTTATTTTGGAAGCTCACTTTCTACTTTAACTTATTGGCTTTATAGTATTTTACCTTTTAGCTTTGAAAGTATTATTTTATATATGAGTACTTTTTTTGCTTCTTTGATCGTTGTGCCTATTATATTAATCGCAAGAGAATATAAACTCACTACCTATGGCTTTATAGCAGCCTTACTTGGAAGTATTGCAAATAGTTATTATAACCGCACTATGAGCGGGTATTATGATACTGATATGCTAGTGTTAGTTTTACCAATGCTTATTTTGCTTACCTTTATACGCTTAACTATTAATAAAGACATTTTTACCCTACTTTTAAGTCCGGTTTTCATCATGATTTATTTGTGGTGGTATCCATCAAGTTATTCTTTAAATTTTGCCATGATAGGACTTTTTGGTCTTTATACTTTAGTATTTCATAGAAAAGAAAAGATTTTTTATCTAGCTATTGCTTTAATGATCATAGCTTTAAGTATGCTAGCATGGCAATATAAACTTGCTTTGACTGTATTGTTATTTGCTATTTTTGCCTTTAAAGAAGAAAAAATTAATTTTTATATGATTTGGGCTTTGATTTTTATTAGCATTTTGATATTACATTTAAGTGGTGGTTTAGATCCTGTTTTATATCAACTTAAATTTTATGTTTTCAAAGCTTCTGATGTGCAAAATTTAAAAGATGCTGCCTTTATGTATTTTAATGTTAATGAAACTATTATGGAAGTAAATACTATCGATCCTGAAGTATTTATGCAAAGAATTAGTTCTAGTGTTTTAGTATTTATCCTTTCTTTTATAGGTTTTATCTTACTTTGCAAAGATCACAAAAGTATGCTTTTGGCTCTACCTATGCTTGCACTAGGTTTTATGGCTTTAAGAGCTGGACTTAGATTTACCATTTATGCAGTTCCTGTGATGGCTTTGGGTTTTGGGTATTTTTTATATGCTTTTTTTAATTTTTTAGAAAAAAAACAAATCAAACTTAGTCTGAAAAATAAAAATATCTTGCTCATACTCATTGCATTTTTTAGTATAAGTCCTGCCCTAATGCATATTTATTATTATAAATCCTCTACTGTTTTTACTTCTTATGAAGCTAGTATTTTAAATGATTTAAAAAATAAAGCTCAAAGAGAAGATTATGTCGTTGCTTGGTGGGATTATGGTTATCCAATACGCTATTATAGCGATGTAAAAACCTTAATCGATGGTGGAAAACACCTAGGAAAAGATAATTTTTTCTCATCTTTTGTCTTAAGCAAAGAACAAATTCCAGCAGCTAATATGGCAAGACTTAGCGTAGAATACACTGAAAAATCTTTCAAAGAAAATTATCCTGATGTTTTAAAAGCTATGGTAAAAGATTATAACCAAACAAGTGCTAAAGATTTTTTAGAAAGTTTAAATGATAAAGATTTTAAATTTGATACCAATAAAACTAGAGATGTATATATTTACATGCCTTATAGAATGTTGCGTATCATGCCCGTGGTAGCACAATTTGCAAATACAAATCCTGACAATGGAGAGCAAGAAAAAAGTTTATTTTTCTCTCAAGCCAATGCCATAGCTCAAGATAAAACAACAGGTTCTGTTATGCTTGATAATGGAGTAGAAATTATTAATGATTTTAGAGCTTTAAAACTAGAAGGTACAACTATACCTTTAAAAGCTTTTATAGATATAGAATCCATCACTAATGGCAAATTTTATTACAATGAAATTGATTCAAAAGCTCAAATTTATTTACTCTTTTTAAGAGAATATAAAAGCTTTGTGATTTTAGATGAAAATCTTTATAATAGTGCTTACATACAAATGTTTTTATTAAATCAATACGATCAAGATTTATTTGAGCAAGTCACTAATGATGCAAGAGCGAAAATTTATAGGCTAAAAAGATGAAAATAGGAATTTTAACCCATAGTGCAATGAGTGTGTATTATTTTCGTCTTGCACTCATTAGAGCTTTAGAAAAAAATAATCATGAAGTTATAATCATCACTCCAAAAGATGATTTTGCTATTAAGTTACAAGAGCTAGGCTATAAGGTTTGCTTTTATGATTTAGCTAGATCAAGTGTTAATCCTTTGATTGTTTTTAAAAATCTACTTAGTTTAAAAAATACACTCAAAAGTTTAAATTTAGATCTTTTACAAACAAGCGCTCACAAAAGCAATACAACAGGTATTATAGCAACTAAAATGGCGGGCATTAAATACACTTTTGGTTTAGTTGAGGGCTTAGGAAGTTTTTATATAGATGATGATTTTAAAAGCAAATTAGTAAGAATGAGCATTAATTTACTTTATAAAATTTCTTTTAAACTTGCTAATGGTTTTATTTTTGTCAATGAAAGCAATGCTTTATTTATGAAAAATTTAGGCTTAAAAGAAGAAAAAATCAAAATCATAAAATCCGTAGGGCTAAATTTAAAACAATTTTTACCTTTAAAAATTAGCACAGAAGAAAAACAAGCTTTTTTAAAAGAACACAATATGCCTGATAAACCTATCGTTTTAATGATTTCAAGAGCACTTTGGCATAAAGGAATTAAAGAATTTTATGAAGCAAGCCAAATTTTAAAAGATAAGGCAAATTTTGTTTTAGTGGGTGGAAGAGATGATAATAAATCTTGTGCACCATTAGAATTTTTAAACTCAAATGATGTTTTTTATCTTGGCGCAAGAAGTGATATTGCACATTTATTAAATTTATGCGATATTTTTGTTTTACCAAGTTATAAAGAAGGCTATCCAAGAACGGTTTTAGAAGCACAAGCTTGTAAAAAAGCATGCGTGGTAAGTGATGCTGAGGGTTGCATTGAAGCAGTGAATAATGCCATAGACGGTTTAATTTGTAAAAGCAAAGATAGCAAGGATTTAGCTGAAAAAATCGCAGTTTTACTAGAAGATGAAAAACTAAAAAATACTTTAGCGCAAAATGCTTTTCTTAGAGCACAAAATTATGATGAAAATATCATAGCTTTGAAATATCTTGACTTTTATAGGGGTTTTATAAATGTATAAAAATGGTTTAAAGCGTGTTTTTGACTTTTTTTTGGCTTTGATTTTATTGATTATTTTTTTACCCTTTATAGTGCTTATAGGTATTGTTTTAAAAATCATTCAAGGAAGTGTGCTTTTTAAACAAGCAAGACCAGGATTAAATGAAAAAATTTTTTATATTTATAAATTTAAAACTATGAGTGATGAAACCGATGAAAATGGAGAATTACTTCCTGATGAATTACGCTTAAAGCCTTTTGGTAAGCTAGTTAGAAGCTTGAGTTTAGATGAATTACCGCAGCTTTTTAATGTATTAAAAGGCGATATGAGCTTCATAGGCCCAAGACCTTTACTTGTAGAATACTTGCCCTTATACAATCAAGAGCAAAAAAAACGCCACGATGTAAGACCAGGCATTACAGGTTGGGCACAGATTAATGGACGCAATGCTATTTCTTGGGAGCAAAAATTTAAATATGATGTAGAATATGTGCAAAATTGCTCTTTTTTATTTGATCTTAAAATCTTTTTTATGACCATTATTAAAGTTTTAAAAAGAAGCGGGGTTAATAAAGAAGGAGTAGCTACAACGGATAAATTCAATGGACACAACTAAAAGTATTTATATATATGGTTCTAGTGGGCATGGTTTAGTCTGTGCTGATGTAGCTAGAAATTTAGGATATGAAAAAATCATCTTTTTAGATGATAATAAAGGCTTAAAATATCACTCCAATTTAGAAAAACACGATATGTTTATTGCTATTGGCGCAAACTCTATTAGAGAAAAACTTTTCAAAAAAGCAAAAGATGATGGATTTAGATTAGTTAATTTGATACACAAAAGTGCTATTATTAGCCCAAGTGCTTTTTTAGATGATGAGGGTATTTTAATCATGCCAAATGTCGTAGTTAATGCTAAAGCTAGTATTGCAAAAGGTGTGATTTTAAATACTGCTTGTGTGATTGAGCATGAGTGTTTTGTAGATGAGTTTAGCCATATTAGCGTTGGAGCTAAACTAACAGGAAATGTAAAAATAGGAAAGCGTTGTTTTTTAGGAGTTAATTCAAGTGTTATTCCTTGTATAAGTTTAAATGATGATATAACTTTAGGAGCAGGAGCAGTTGTAGTTAAAAACTTAACTTCTAAAGGCATTTATGCTGGAGTTCCTGCTAAAAAAATAAAGGAGGTAAAATGAGATTTTTTCTATCAGCACCACATATGAGTGGAAAAGAATTAGAATACATACACAAAGCTTTTGAAAGTAATTATATAGCACCTTTGGGTGAGTTTGTTAATGCCTTAGAACAAAGTATTAAAGATTATACAAAAAGTTCCAACGCACTTGCTCTAAATGCAGCCACTGCAGCTATTCATTTAGCTTTAAGAGTTTTGGGTATCAAAGAAGGCGATATAGTTCTAGCTTCAAGTTTTACCTTTATTGCTTCAGTAGCACCTATTTCTTACATGAATGCTACGCCTGTATTTATTGATTGTGATGAAACTTATAATTTAGATGTAAATTTATTAAAAAAAGCTATCAAAGAAAGTCCTAAAAAGCCAAAAGCTCTCATTTTAACACACCTTTATGGTAATGCTTCTAAAATGGATGAGATTGTCCAAATTTGTAAAGAAAATGAGATTTTTTTAATCGAAGATGCTGCTGAAGCTTTGGGAAGTTTTTACAAAAATAAAGCCTTAGGTACTTTTGGGGATTTTGGAGTATATTCTTTTAATGGTAATAAAATCATCACAACAGGTGGTGGTGGCATGCTTGTGAGTGAAAATCATGCTAATCTTGAAAAAGCAAGATTTTATAGTACCCAAGCTAGAGAAAATTGTCTTCATTATGAGCATAAAGAATATGGCTATAATTATAGAATGAGCAATATCTTAGGCGCAATCGGTACTGCTCAAATGGAAGTTTTAGAAGAAAGAGTGAGTAAAAAGCGTGAAATTTATAGCTGGTATAAAGAATTTTTAAGTGGAACTTTTACTTTTTTAGATGAGCTTGAAAATACCAAGTCAAATCGCTGGTTAAGCACTGCTTTACTTGATTTTGATTTAAATAAACTTAATACTTATGAAAAACATTGTATATGTGAAAATAAAAATGTTCAAATTCAAGATAAAATTTTAAAAATCATACAAGTTTTAAAAGATAATAAAATCGAAAGCCGTCCACTTTGGAAGCCAATGCATTTGCAAGAACTTTACAAAGGTTGCGATGCTTACTTAAATGGTAATAGTGAGTTTTTCTTTAGTAATGGAATTTGCCTTCCAAGTGCAACTACTATGAGCAAAGCTGATGTAGAGGAAGTTTCTACTTTAATCTTAAACACCTTAAAGGACTAAGATGGATTATAAAAGCAAACGCTTAGGATTTTTTCTAGGCGCTGATATTTTACTTTTTGTTATAAGTATTTATTTGTCTTTTTCTTTACGCTTTAGTGCGGACATCCCAAGTGAATTTTATGAAGGTATGTTTAAAAGTGCTGTGATTTTGATTTTACTTAAAATCATTTTTCTAGCTTTTTTTAAAATTTATCAAGTTGCTTGGAGATTTTTCTCACTTAATGAAGCGCGTAAATTAGTCATCGCTTTAGCTTTGGCTGAGCTTGTATTTTTAGCAATTTATTATTTTTACGATGATTTTTTCAATCCTTTTCCAAGAAGCGTTATAGGAATAGACTTTGTTTTATCTTGTATGCTAATTGGAAGTTTGCGTATAAGCAAAAGAATGATAGTTGATTTTAGAAAGCCAAAATACAACGAAGAACATCCTTGTATAGTAGTTGGCGCCACTTCAAAGGCTTTGCATTTATTAAAAGGAGCTAAAGAAGGGAGCTTAGGACTTTTTCCTGTAGCTGTAGTAGATGAGCGTAAAAATTTAATAGGTACTTATTGTGATAAATTTATAGTTGAAGAAAAAGAAGCAATCAGAAAATATACCGCTGAAGGAATTCATACTGCTATCATTGCTTTAAAACTTGAGCAAGAAGAATTAAAAAAGCTTTTTGACGAACTCATTGCTTATGGGATTAATGATATAAAGCTTTTTTCTTTTACGCAAAATGAAGCAAGAGATATAAGTATCGAAGATTTATTAGCGCGTAAGCCAAAAGATTTGGATAATGCTTGCGTGATTGATTTTATCAAAGATAAAGTAGTTTTAGTTAGTGGAGCTGGTGGAACTATAGGAAGTGAGCTTTGCAAACAATGCATTAAATTTGGTGCAAAACGCTTGATCATGCTTGATCATAGTGAGTATAATTTATATAAAATCAATGAGGAATTAAGCTTACATAAAGAAAAAATCGAACCTATTATGATGAGTATATTAGACAAAGAAGCATTAGAAAAACTTTTACAAGAAAAAAACATAGATTTGATTTTACATGCAGCAGCTTACAAACATGTGCCTTTATGTGAGCAAAATCCACATTCAGCTATTTTAAATAACATCATAGGTACTAAAAATTTAATCGATCTTGCAAAAGCTTATAAGGTTGCTAAATTTGTTATGATAAGCACTGATAAGGCTGTAAGACCGACTAACATCATGGGTTGCACAAAAAGAATTTGTGAACTTTATACATTAAGTTCAAGTTGTGAAAATTTTGAAGTAGCTTGTGTGCGTTTTGGTAATGTTTTAGGGTCAAGTGGAAGTGTAATACCTAAATTTAAAGCTCAAATTGCAGCTAATGAGCCACTTACTCTTACTCATCCTGATATAGTGCGTTATTTTATGTTAGTAGATGAGGCTGTGCAACTTGTTTTACAAGCTGCGGCTATTGCTAAAGGTGGAGAATTATTTGTACTTGATATGGGTGAGCCTGTTAAAATCATGGACTTAGCTCAAAAAATGCTTTTACTTTCTAATAAAAAGTTAGAAATCAAAATCACTGGGCTTAGAAAAGGTGAAAAACTTTACGAAGAGCTTTTAATCCATGAAAATGATTTAAAAACTCAATATGAAAGTATATTTGTTACCACTAGTGATCTTAAAGATTTAAAAATTTTAAATCAAGAAATAGAAAAATTACTCCACAGCACAGATCCTGCAAAAGTTTTAAAGGAGATTGTGCCTGAATTTAATCACAATAAAAACGGAGAGTGATTAAATTCTAATTTTATTTTAAAATGATATAATATAAACTTTTAATTGATTAATAAAAATAAAAACGATACAATTACAGTTTTATGTAATTACATCAAGATAAAGGAAAAAAAGTGAAGTTATTAGTAGTTGATGATAGTTCTACCATGAGAAGAATAATCAAAAATACCCTTGTAAGATTAGGCCACAAGGATGTTTTAGAAGCTGAACACGGGGTTGAAGCTTGGGATTTACTTTCACAAAATGATGATATTAAAATTTTAATTACTGACTGGAATATGCCTGAAATGAATGGCTTGGAATTAGTAAAAAAAGTAAGAGCGGAAGAAAAATATGCTGATATGCCAATTATTATGGTAACTACAGAAGGTGGTAAAGCAGAAGTTATTACCGCCTTAAAAGCAGGCGTA
Organism: Campylobacter lari; assembly: GCF_004357905.1. Taxonomy (NCBI): domain Bacteria; kingdom Pseudomonadati; phylum Campylobacterota; class Epsilonproteobacteria; order Campylobacterales; family Campylobacteraceae; genus Campylobacter; species Campylobacter lari. Next base: position 56,672 of record NZ_SMTT01000007.1, read on the forward strand.
AATAACTATATTGTAAAACCTTTTACTCCTCAAGTGTTAAAAGAAAAACTTGAAGATGTTTTAGGAACAAACGAAGGCTAATTATAAGTTTTTATGCAAACACATTATTACGAACTTTTTTTTCAAACAGACAAGGAATATTTAGATTTATTCCTTGATCTTATCTTTTCTCTAGAGATAGACGCTATAGAAGAAAAAAACAATGGTATTTATATAAGATCAGAAGAAGATATAGAACTCATTAAAATAGCCTTGCATGATTTTCATCAAAAATTATGTCAAAAACTAAATACTCATATTAATTTCCACTCTACCTTAGAAAAAAAAGAAAATAAAAATTGGATAGAAGAGTATAAAAAAGGTATACAAGCTTTGACGATCGATAATATCCACATTCATACCACTTGGCAAGAAGCTAAACAAGATAAAATTAATATCATTATAGATCCTGCTCTAGCTTTTGGCTCAGGACATCATGAGAGTACTTATACTTGTATAGAATTTCTACAAAAATATACAGATAATTCCAAATTTTGCTTAGATGTGGGTTGTGGAAGTGGAATTTTAAGCATTATCATGGCAAAACTTGGAGCCAAAGTACAAGCTTGCGATACAGATGAATTAGCTATAGTTGCAAGTAAAGAAAACGCGAAATTAAATCAAGTTAGCTTTGATGATATTTGGGTAGGTTCTATTAATAAAAGCTTACATAAATATGATATAGTTGTGGCAAATATCATTGCCGATATATTGATCATACTAGAAAAAGATCTTAAAGAAAAAACCAAAGAAGGTGGAATTTTGATCTTATCTGGTATATTAAATAAATATGAAGAAAGGATTAAAAATAAATTCAAAGATTTCACTTTGTTAGAATGCAAACACAAAGGAGAATGGTTGAGTTTAGTTTATAAAAAGGAATTGCAATAATGAATAAAAAACCAAATGATTTAAAAGATAATCAAAACAATAATAACTTTTTTAACAAAAATCCCATTTTTATTTTTGCTATTTTTGCCATTGTGATGATTCTTTTATTTAAAGGATTTTCAGATGATGGTAGCATGGGTATTATGGGCGGAGAAAACACTAAAAAAGTTACTTATTCTGAATTAAAAACTTTAATTGAAAATAATCAAATTGCCCAAGTTAATATAGGTCAAACTACTATAAAAGCTGTATCTAAAGCAGGAAATATGGTATATATTACCAAAAAAGTTCCAAATGATGCTACTTTTGTTCCTTTGCTTGACTCAAAAGGCGTTTCCTATGGTGCTTTTAATGAAAGCAATTGGTTTATAGATATCTTACTTTCTTGGGTTTTGCCAGTATTTATTTTCTTTGGTATATGGATGTTTTTAGCTTCTCGTATGCAAAAAAATATGGGTGGATCTATACTTGGTATAGGAAGTTCTAAAAAACTTGTAAATTCAGAAAAACCGAAGGTTAAATTTAATGATGTTGCAGGTGTTGAAGAAGCAAAAGAAGAAGTTAAAGAAATTGTTGATTTTCTAAAATATCCTGAAAGATACATTAATCTTGGAGCAAAAATTCCAAAAGGACTTTTGCTTGTTGGCCCTCCAGGTACAGGTAAAACTTTGCTTGCAAAAGCAGTAGCAGGCGAAGCTGATGTGCCATTTTTTAGCGTATCAGGTTCATCTTTTATAGAAATGTTTGTTGGTGTTGGTGCTAGCAGGGTTAGAGATTTGTTTGAAAATGCTAAAAAAGAAGCTCCAGCTATTGTATTTATAGATGAAATCGATGCTATAGGTAAATCACGTGCAGCAAGCGGTATGATGGGCGGAAATGATGAAAGAGAGCAAACTTTAAATCAACTTCTAGCTGAAATGGATGGTTTTGGTACCGAAAGCTCACCAGTAATTGTTCTAGCAGCGACAAATCGCCCTGAAGTACTTGATGCAGCACTACTTAGACCGGGGCGTTTTGATAGGCAAGTTTTGGTAGATAAGCCTGATTTTAAAGGTAGATGTGATATTTTAAAAGTCCATATGAAAGATGTTAAAATTTCACCTGAAGTAAAAGTAGAAGATATTGCAAGATTAACAGCAGGTCTTGCGGGTGCTGATTTGGCAAATATCATTAATGAAGCAGCTTTGCTTGCAGGTAGAGATTCTAAAAAACATGTGGAACAAAAAGACTTGGTAGAGGCAGTAGAAAGAGCCATAGCAGGACTTGAGAAAAAATCACGCAGAATTAATGATAAAGAGAAAAAAATCGTAACTTATCATGAGTGCGGCCATGCTTTAATAGCTGAAACTACAAAAGGTGCTAAAAAAGTAAGTAAAGTTTCTGTTATTCCTCGTGGTTTAGCAGCTTTAGGATATACACTCAATACCCCTGAAGAAAATAAATTTTTAATGCAAAAACATGAACTTTTAGCTGAAGTTGATGTGCTTTTAGGAGGACGCGCGGCTGAAGAAATTTTCATTAAAGAAATTTCAACAGGCGCAAGCAATGACCTTGAGCGTGCAACTGATATTATCAAAGCTATGATTTCTATGTATGGTATGAGTGAAATTGCTGGCTTAATGGTACTTGAAAAGCAAAGAAATACTTTCTTAAGTGGTGGGCAAACTGTAAAAGATTATTCTGATAAAATGGCTCAAGATTTAGATGAGTATGTAAAGAAAACATTGGATGAACGCTATGCGGGTGTAAAAGAAATTTTAAAAACCTATAGCGGTGCTATAGAGGTGATGGTACAAGCACTCTATGAAGAAGAAACTATTGATGGTGCCAAAGTAAGAGAGATTATTAAAAACTATGAAGAAGAAAATAATCTTCCAACACGCCTAGAAGAAAAAGAGCAAGAAGCTACTAAGGAAGACTAATGAAAACAAATTTTATTGCAAAAACTGGTTGGAGTTTGCTTATAGTTCTAGCTATAGTTTTTGCAATATTTCAATTTATATGGGGATTTTCTTGGCTTTTATGGTGTATTTTTATATTTTTTATTTATCTTTTTAGAACTAAAAAAATTGATTATATAGCAGATCCAAACACCATTATAGCTCCCATAGAAGGAAAAATCAAATGTATCAAAACAAGCTCATATAAAGAGCTTGGCGAGTGTATAGAAGTGCAAATTATCAATAATATTTTTTCCCAAGGAAATATCATAGCTCCGCTTGATATGAATATAGAAGAAACTAGAATAAGGCATGGACTTTTTTTATGTCCATTTATGAAAAATACAAATTTAATGGGTGAAAGAATGTTATTTTTAGCTAATTCCAAGAGCAAACAATGGGCATTACGCGTTATTTTTGGAGCATTAAATAGAAAAGCTCATATTGATGATTTTGGCCATCATTTAAACCATGGACAAAATATAGGTTTTATGTTTGATGGCAGTGTGAGTTTATTACTTCCAAAAGACACTAGAATTTGCGTAAATGAAAATGATAAAGTACGCATTGGTACATTAATAGGGTATTTAAATCCATGAATTTTAAACTAATTTATATTTTACCTAATCTTTTTACAGCCGCTTCCATATTTTTAGGTATTATTTCAGTGATTGCTTCTATTAATCAAAACTTTGATAAAGCATTAATTTATATCATTTTATCATTAATTTGCGATGGTTTAGATGGACGCGTTGCAAGAGCTACCAACTCTACTTCTAAATTTGGAGTTGAGTTTGACTCACTAGCTGATTTAATAGCCTTTGGTGTAGCACCTGCTATGCTTTTTTATATGAGCATAGGTTATGAATATGGTCGTTTTGGCTCATTAATAGCTGGTTTATTTGTAGTTTTTGGCGCTATACGCTTGGCAAGATTTAATGTCACAACAGGAACTTATGAACCATCGGTTTTTATAGGTCTACCTATACCAACAGCAGCAGTTGTAAGTGCTTTATGGGTAAGTGCTTATTTATATTATGATTTTTTACATGATTTTTCTTTAATAATAATATGTATCCAAATGCTTCTAGCCTTTTTAATGGTAAGCAACATAAGGTATCCAAGTTTTAAGAAAATCGATCTAAAAAGAGCAAATGTTTTGAAGGTGTTAATCCTTTTAGTAATTTTATTTTCTATGCTTTATCTGTATTTTTTAGAAAGTGCATTGATTATTGCTAGTTTATATGTGCTTTATGGGATTGTTCGTAGTTTTTTTACCCTAGCTCGTAAATTTAAAAAATATTAATTTTACTTTCACTTCATTTTCTATCAATATACTTTTAATTATTTTTCAAAAAGGAGTAAAAATGAATAAAAACAAATTATTCAGACAAATTCACATTTACATTAGTTTATTTTTCTTACCACTTGCATTTTTATATGCAATCACAGGTTTTGCTTATATAGCTGGTTTTGATGGAGAAAGTGGAGCTAAAATTCAAAATTACAAAGTTCAAGCTATTATTCAAGAGGGTGCTGAAGCTGAATTTTTAATTGATTTTTTAAAGAAAAACAACTTAAAAATTCCTTCATCTTTGGAACCAAAACTCAACAAAAAAGGCGATGGCATAGAACTTGGGACTATAAATTATATAGCAAGTATTATAAAATTAGATGAGAATGACTATGAAATTACAACAAAAGATAGAAGCTTGCTTGGAAATATGATTTTGCTTCATAAAGATAAAGGTATGTGGTACTTTTCTGTACTTGGGTTAGCTTTTGCACTTGCTATGATAATACTTTATATTTCAGGACTTTTAATCACTATTATAGCTATACGCAAAGATAGAGGTAAACAAATAGCAGTTTTAGGTGCTGGTTTTATTATAACTTTAATCATAGCTTATTTCAGTGTATAAATTTAAGGTATATCTTATAAACAATAAGATATACTTTCCCTTTTAATACGGACAGATGGGTGAGTGGCTGAAACCACACCCCTGCTAAGGGTGCAGATCTTAACGGGTCTCGAGGGTTCAAATCCCTCTCTGTCCGCCACTATCTGAATACTATTTTTCCATAATAAAAGGGTATGAAAGAAATAAAAAAATAATACTTAATATTATAATTATTTATTATAACTATTATTTTTAATAAATATTTATATCAAAATCAATATTCTTTTCTAAATTATTTATATAAGAAACATAAACTTTATAAACCATTTCACAATTTGAATGACCTAAGATTTTACTTAACTCAATAGGACTTAAAGACTTTGATAAAAGTGCATTAGTTGCAAATGTATGACGCATTGAATAAAGTCGTCTATATTCTAAATTTAAATCTTTTAAAATTATTTTCCAATAATTTCGACTAAAAACATAATCATCTTTATAAGGATCTGAATACTGAGTTTCCAAAAGATAAGTATTATTTTTGTATTTATGAACATACTCATATAAATCACTATAAATAACATTAAATAAAGGTATTTTTCGAATGCTATAAAAAGTTTTAGGAGTGCTTTCTCCAAATCGCGACCGAGTAGAGTTTATATTTATAGTTTTAGCTTTAAAATCTATATCATTTATTTTTAATGCCAAAATCTCACCAGTTCTCATACCAGTAAAAAAACCTAATTTTAAAAATATTTGAAATTTATCATTATATTTTTTACTAAAATCAATAATTTTTAGAACTTCATCTTTAGAAAATGGCTTAATGCGTTTTTTTTGATGTTTTGGAAGTTTTATATTCTTTGTTGGATTTTTTAAAATTATTTCATCGTCTAAAGCTAAATCAAATATCTGACTTAAAATACCTAAATAATGCTTTTTTGACTTAATACTTACATCATTAATATTGCTTATCCAGTTTTTTATAATGGATGGTTTAATTTCACTTATATCATATTCAAAAAAATAAGAAAGACGATTTTTAATAATACCATTAACTTTATAATGTGTTGAAACTTTATAGTTATTTTGAGAAATTTTCAAAAATAATTCAGAATATGATTTAAAAGACATATTTATAACCTTTTTCAATCAAATAATCTTCTAAATCATCAATATCATTTATTTTTATTTTTTTAGCATCAATAAGCCCGCGTTCAATAGCTAAATTCACATGATATAAAATTTTTCCATCAATACCACAATATTTAAAATCATCGCTTTGAATTAATTTCATAAGTGCATAATCACTTAATGGATGTTTATTATTTCTCATTACAGAGAGAATGCCTGTATTTTCTCTTTTTTTGAATGATATTTTTTTATATCTTTTATATAATTTAGGATGTTTTTCTTTTTCATACTGATATACAATTCTTCCCATAAATTTATAAATTAATTTACAATTATCATACTCTATAGTTTCCTTATCATTCATAAAACAAAAATATTGCTTATCAAAACTCCATTCACAGATACAATCATCATTATTTATAAAATCAAATAAATTATAAAAATCTTTTTTAAAAAAATTAATTTTTCTATATATCCATAATGGAACAGGAGTTTTAGAAGTTAAAAATCTTCTTACTTTATGCTTAACATACCACGCACTTAAAAAATCTAAATCATGTCTATCATTGAAATTAATAAAAGTTTTATAAATATATTTCATAACATAGCCGGTAGGATTATTTAAAGACCATTGAAAACCATTAATTTCACCATTTAAAACTTGTTCTTTTGTAAGTTTATTGCCTTGTTTTAAGTTTTGAGGTGCATAGAATATTTTTTTATATATTTCAAAAGTATAATTAAACGCATATTTAGGAATATAAATTAAAGCGTGAATATGTGGAACTCCGTCCTTTTTATGCGGTTCAAAGCACCTGATATAAAGCTTTTTTAAACCTTTATATTTTCTATGAATTCTCATAATAAATAAATTCCATTGATAATTTAATAGTTTAATTAAATCTTTAATTGTAAAAGCTTCATTAATATTTATTTTATAATTTAAAGAATAATCAAGATATTTTCTATCAAATGGTTTAAAAGAAGTAAAATCGCCTTTTAAAGCATTTCTAAAACAACCATTAAGAGTAATAGTCAAAAAAACAGGCATTAGATCGTAATCAAATTGTAAGCTTGAAATAACATTACAACGATTAACAAGCTCAGCATAATATTTTTTACCAAAATTAGCAGAATATGACAAATCTAAAAAAGATTTTATTTCACCGGTAAAAGAAGTATAAAATCTATTAGAAAGATAATTTCTTTGATTATCTAATTTTAAATTACACAGCTCTAAATCTTTTAAACTTAGTCCATAACTTAAAGGTAAGAGTTTTTTATTAAATTGACAAGAGCTGTCATTATGTGCGACTGCGTCGCTCATAATGCCATCTTTTTTTAGATTGTAATTTATTGATTGATTAAATAAATTATTTTCCATTGCAACACCTTTATATAATTTATAATATTTCTATTGAGAGAGTTAAGACAGTATTACTAACTTGATTTCTTTCTATCTTAAATAAATAACCAAGAAGCCAAATATCTTTTAATAATGGAATACCAGATTCATAATTAATATTAGTTTGCTTATTAATTCCACTTAAAACCAATAAATCGCCCCGCTTAAGTGTATAAGATGATTTTAATTCTTTTTTAGAAGTAATAGGAGTTAGATTATTATTTGATATTAAATCTTCAACAATTAAATGTAAATCAAAATCAACTAAATCACCTATAATTAAAGGTTTTAACCTAACTTGTAATCCTACATCTTTATAATCATAACTTGAATTTTGAGCAACTTCAGTATTAGAAACTTGTGTAGTAGATTTTAAAAATGGAATATTTTGAACAGAACTAAAAAACACTTCAGAATTAGATCTAGCGACCAAAAAAGGATTAGAAACGATTTTGGTAATACCTTTATTTTCTAAAAAGCTAAGAGTTGAATAAAAACTCTTTTTATCAACTTCAATAATATTATTTTCAGTTGAATAAGGAATAGTAATTAAATTAACATAGAAATTAAAATTATTGATAGAATTATTTTTTAAACGAGCTTTTAAGGTAGAACCCATATCTTTTAAATTATCAAGATTAGTTTCTAAGATAGTGATTTTAAACTTTAATTGTTTTAAATCAAAACCATCAATATCATTAATAGCACTTTTTAACTTAGAATATATAAAATCATCACTTAAAAAAGAAATAGAATTAGAACGATAAATATAGGTAGAATTAATATCATAAATATTTAAAAGAGAAGATATATCATCATAAGAATTTTTATTAAGTCTTATATATCTTAAATTCTTATTATTATTTTTATTTTTTAAATAACTTAAATTATTATCTTTAAAATTATTTTCATACACATAATAAAAAGATCCGGTAAAAGCAAGCTTTAGATTTTGAAGCTTTAAAGCACTTTCAAAAACATCTAAAGTAATATTAGGAAAATTTTTATTAGTATAAAAAATATATTTATCAGGATTAATATTAGAACTTACCAAAATATCAACATTATTATAAGTGGAAGCTAACTCAGCATATTCAAATATATTATTTGAAAAAGTATGACCAAATAAAAAACTAAAACTTAAAAGAATTAAAACTAGTTGTTTTTTCATTAGATTTATCATTTTTTTTAACACCTTTCTTAAGATTATCAAAAACTTCAATTTTAAAGACTAAAAAATAAGAATATCCCTTAAAAATTTTTGTTTTATGAATAAAAACAGGATTGTAAAAATTAAGAATTTCATCAAAATAATCTCTAGGAATACTAAAAAAAGAATTATCATCCTTATCAACAATATTACATTCAAGTTGAATACAATTAACCTTATAAACAAAAGTAGAATTAAAATCTTTAACATTATCAGAAAAATCATTTAAATAATTACTTGTTTTAAATAAAGGAAATGAAGAATTATTATCAAAGTTAAAAGTTAAGTTATTTTCATCAGAATTAATTTTAGGTATATCATTTGAATTAGTATTAAAATAATTTAAAAAAATATAGAAAAATAAAATTAAAAGAAAAAAAGAAATAAAAGCAAAAATAAAAATTTTAGTAAAAAAAGATTTATTAGAGCTAGATTTCCCAGACTGATAAAGATTAAAAACTTCTTGATTAGCTTTTAAAGAAAATCTAAAAACTAAATCTTTGCCATACATTTTATAAGATGAAAATTGAGCGTATCTAAAAGAATTTTTACTTATTCTTTTACCACTATCTAAAGCTTTATAAAAAAACTCAGCAACTCTTTTATATTCATTAGAAACTAAACTTAAATCTTGAGTGATTAAAATAATTTCTTGATGTATATGACGATGATATGTTAACCACCAAATTAAAATTTTATCATCTTTATTTTTAAAAACATTGTGTATCTCATCAATAATAAACATTGATTTAAATAATTTCAATTCATTGGCTTTAATATTTATTTCATCATCATTAGCACTATTAGAATATAAATTATAAAGTTCTGATAGATACAAATAAAAAACATCAAAATCAAACTTTAAAAGCTTATTGCTAATATCAAATTTTAAGCCATTTATATTAGTATAGCAATAAAGATAATCAAAAGTCTTAATTTTTCTTTTAATTTCAAAACCTAATATTTTTTTATTCTTTAAAGTAGGCTCAACAAAATATTCATATAGCTTATTTACCGCAAAATAAGTTTTACCACTTCCAGGATTGCCAACAATATAAGTAATAGCCATTTTTACTCCTTAATAGAAATAATTACAGCTAAAACAGAATTTCTAATATGAAAAAGAACAGACCAAAGAAGTTTAGAAAAAATTAAAACAAAAACACTAATTAAAATAGGAGAAAAAACAGAAAAAACATCATTAAAAGCCTTAAAAAATCCAAGAGATGAAAATACAGACAAAACATTTAAAAATATATCATCTGAACTTAAAAATAAAGAATTGATATATTCAAAAAAATTATTTATTTCATTAAAAACAAAAATTATAATTTTTGCAAACGATAAAAGACCAGCAAAAAAAGCCAAAAAAAATAAAGAATTTATAGCAATGATCGTAACAAAACTAGAAATTCTTAAACTAGCTTCAATAACATATCTTTTAAAAAAATCACCAAAAAAAGCAAGCGTAGCTACAATAATTTGAAACATATTATTCCTTTAAAGATTAATTAAAAACTTAAGAGAAAAACGCCAAATAACCCTGATAAAAAATAAGAAAAAAAGGCAATAAAAGAAAACATAGAAAACACCTGATAATTTACTTGTAAATTCACAAAAATCAATTTTTATTTCATTTTTACCATCTATATAATCAAAATCAAAAGTTAAAGGACAAGTATTTGTCTGTATTGGAAAATCTATAGATTTAAAACCACTTTCAACAACAGATATAAAATCATTTATAGAATTAGAAAAAGACTTATATTGATTATTCAAATCATCAGAAAAAGATAAAAAATCTGATTTTAAAGAATCAATAAAACTATTATAGCTACCAAAATCAGATCCATCATAAGAACCGCAATTATTATCTTTACAAACATTATCGCCATTAGAACCATTTCCATTATTAGAACCATTTCCAACAGGATTAGAGCTATTACTATTATTAGAACCATTTCCAACAGGATTAGAAGGTTTTATAGAAGAACAATTACTACCAATACATAACTTATTATTATCCTTAATAGAAGTTCTTTCATCACTATGACCAAAATGAAAACAATTATTATCAATACAAATAGTATTATTTTTACTAAAGCCTGATCCTTTATTAATAGAAGAACACTTACCATTAATACAGATTTTATTGTCTTTTACATCAGTATTATCATCAGCTTTAAAACAACTATTACCATCAAAACAAATATTATCATTATCTTTAGAAATACTAATTTCAGAACCACTAGAAGATGGGGTAGAAGGTTTATGAAAAGGTATATTATTAGAACTAGTATTTTCATTTGAAATAAAACTACAATGATGCTCAATACAAGAAGGAGTAAAATTATCTTTAGAAAAATCAATAATATTAGGGCAATTATAATTTATATAAGTAGTTTCATCAGCACAAATACTAACACAATTATAACCTTTACCACCATTAGAAATACCAAGAACGCTATCAATGTATTTTAAACCACCATTTTCAAAACACTGAGCTTTAGCATAAGAATAGGGATTAGATATACTTTCTTTATCAATCAAAGAAACACATTTATTTTTAAAACTATCAGCTATTTCACCAGGTTGGCAAGGAACGCAAGTAACAGAATTAACGCTATCATCAATTTTAAAAATATAATTATCTTCACAAGGTTCATGAATTTTTTTATAAAAAGTTTGATAAAATTTCTGAACTTGTAAACCTCTTTGCAATTCAATATTAACATATTCTCCATTATAAGAGCCTTCGCAACCTTCATCTTCACTGTTCATGATAAAAGGAGAATTATAGTAATTATCACCGCCGTCGGTGTATATATAACCTTCTTCATAATCAAAAATAGAATCTAAAGGACGCAAACAACTATTATCAATCTCTTTCAGGGTATTTGGCTTTCCAAAACTAAGTAAAATACCAATTTCACCACCACCGAAATGAACATCATCTATAAATAATTTTCCGTAAATATAATTATCATTAATAACATGAACTTCATAAAATGCAGTATCTGGAACTTTAAAATCATACTTATCATAAAAATAGTCAGAATATGGATATCTTGAATCAGCTACAGTAAAATCTTGATAATCAGGATCTAACTCCTTAGATGAGTTAAAATAGAGTGCTCCACGCTCACTGACTACAAAACCAATCTCACTAAAAGCAAAATTAGCACTAAAATGTGCATTACCAATAAAATTTTTAGGAAAAGAACGATTTAGCCAATCCGAAGGAGAATAATACACAGGCCAAAAAGCAAAAGAAAAATCAAGAAAAAATAACAAAGAAATTAAAAAACGCATTTACTTCATCCAACGACTAACAAATAAAACCAAAATAAGCAAAATAGGAGTTATACCAACAATAAAATATATGAAAATACTAAAAAAGAAATCAAAACTAACAACGCCTGTTATGTTAAGAATACCACTCATAAAAACACCTTTTAAGACTTAAAAGAAGCTATCAAAAGCACCACAAGAAGCAAAAGAGAAAAACCACAAAGAATACCTGTTAAACTCATTAAAAAATTATAGTTTTGCTGACCCAAAATATATAAAACTTCCAAAGGTAATTCAAGTTTCATAAAAAAATCCTTTAAAATAGGCTTTGAAAGTGTTACACATCGCCGAGAAGTTTTTAAAAAGCCTTTAAGTTGAATTGTCGGCGCTAGGCACTATTTTTTTTAAAAAAATAGTGCAAAAAAAACTAATCAACAACATCATTTAAGATTTTAATTGAAATTAATACAGATTTAGCAATAAAAAAAGTTGCTATAAGTAAAGCGATAAGCGAATTAGCAAAAAGAATTAATTTACCTACATCAAATACATTGCTAAAACCAAAACCCATAAAAAAACCTTAAATTGACTTAAGCATTTTTATACCGGCTTTAACAGCAACTATAGTCCCAATAGCAGCGATGACAATAGCAACACCACCAAAAAAGGGAGCCATATCAAGAGAACCACTCATAACACCAGCTTCGCTAACAGTAACAGCAGCCGAAGCAAAAGATGCAAAAGATGCAACACCAAAAGCAGAAGCTAACATTTTATGTTTAGAAATTTTCTTTAACATAACAATTCCTTATATTTTTATTAGAGAATTTAAATTCTCTTATATTTTCAACACCAAAAAATATAAGAAAATTCAAAAAGAAGTATTTAAAATATTTTAAATACTTCAAAAAAATTATTTTTTATCGGATTTTTTAAACTCGACACCTAAAAAATGTTCTATTGGATTATTCACTCTAACAACTCCATTATTATCAGGAATACCACCGTCAATAACAATAATTTCTTTATTTTTAAACTTATTGCGGATAAATGAGAGAACTTGACCAGCGGTTAAATTATCAGGGCAAATAATACGAAAGATAAGTTCTTTTTTAATAGTATCCAAAACGCCGGTTTTTTCATTTAAAACATCATAAACATTAGATGATTCTATTCTAACACTAGCAGAATAAGTCCTACCATCAAAAGAACCTTCAGCAACAGATCTAACAAGACCATTTGAAAGACTATAATTAATTAAATAATCTTGACTTACAATTTCCATTTTTACACCTTTCAAAAAAAATTAACACCTTTAAAAAAACTCCCTTTCAAGGTGTTAAGAAAAAAGGGAGCAGAGCAAAAGCTCAAAAATTAAATTCTAATAATTTGACTTTTCAGCTTTTGAAAAATTTAAAAAAATTTAGTAAAATTAAAAATAATTAAATATGAAATTATTTCAAATATATTTTAGAAATTATTTCATATAAAAAATAAAAAGTAGCTTAAAAATGAAAGAAATTCAAAATAAAATCAATAAAAAAGAAATATCAGAAAAACTAGACATAGAAATAAGAACACTCTATAATTGGGAAAAAACAAGACCAAAGTTGTATAATTTCATAGTTAATTCAATAAATAAAGAAAATGAAAGAAATTCAAAATTAGAAGAATTACAAAAATTATATGAAAATCTTACAGATTTAGAAAAAGAATATTATCTATCAGAAATGAAAACAAAAATATTAAAAAGAAAATTAAAAGAAAATGAATAAAAAAAGATATTAAAACACTTTATAATTGGGAAAAAACAACCCAGAATTATACAAAGCAGTAATTAGTTATTATTCCAAAAAAGAAAATAATCCAATGGAAAGCAAGTTATTAGAACTTTTTGAGAAATTAAACGAAAATGAAAAAAATTCTATATTGCTGATATAGAAGCTAGAATATTAAAAAAAGAAATAGAATGAGTAAAAGAATCTTGATTTAAAAAAGAAATAAAAGAAAGCAATCAAGATTCTAAAAAATAGCTTTTGTAATTAATTACGATTATAAATTATAGTATATTTATTTATTATTTTTATAAAAAATAAAATAAAAAATAAAAATTTAAAAGAAAATGTTACTTTTATAAATACCAAGTATTATAATTTGATCTTTGTTTGTATCAATTAAATAAGGGATAACATAACCTTTAAAAATTAAATCTCTTATATTTTCATCATCAAAAGATAAAGATTTTCTATTTTTATAAGGCATAAAAGAAAGATTATGAATACTTTGTTCTAATTTATCTAAAAATAAATTAGCTTGTTTTACACTATCTAATGAAATAAAATCAGATATTACCCCTAATTCATTTAAAAAACGATCAGTTTGTATGATCTGCATTTATTTTAGACCTAACTTTTGAAAAAACTTCATCAGAAGTATATGTTTTTAATTTTCCTTGTTTATAAAGTTCTATATCTTTTTTATAATCTTCTATTCTTATCTTATGCTCTAAATAGGTTAAAGCGAGTTCTAAAACTTCTTTTTGACTTAAATTGTTATCTTTACAATAATTAGTTAAAAAATGTTCTGATTCTCTTGAAAGCTCTAAATACATATAACAATCCTTTCTTTTTTTTGAAAATTATAACAAAAAAACATAATAAAATATTTTTATGAAAAAATCAATATTTATTAGGGTTCAAATCCCTCTCTGTCCGCCACCTTATAAATTTCATTTTATTTCATCTATTTTAGTAATTTTTATTGTTATAATTAATATCATCAAAACTTAATAAATCTAAAGGCAAGCTTCACATACTATGCAAATTTACGCTTCTATTGACTTGAAATCTTTTTACGCTTCAGCTGAATGTGTTTTAAGAAATTTAGATCCTTTAACAACTAATCTTATTGTAGCAGATAAAACAAGAACGGACAAAACCATCATACTAGCAGTTTCACCTGCATTAAAAACTTACAATATACCTGGTAGATTAAGACTTTTTGAGTTTAAACAAAAAATCCATTTAATCAACCAAGAAAGACTAAAACAAGCTCAAAAACACCACTTTAAAGCTAAAAGTTTTAATATATTGGAACTTGAAAATGATTTAAATTTAGAATTAGACTACATTATTGCTAAGCCCAGAATGGCTACTTATATAGAATTTAGCACAAAAATATACAGCATTTATTTGAAGTATTTTGATGCTAAAGATATTCATATATACTCTATTGATGAAGTTTTTATCGATCTTAGTTCTTATCTTGAAAAATACAAACTATCAGCTTATGAGCTACTTACTAAGGTTTTACTTGATATTTCACACACAAGTAAAATCACCGCAACAGCAGGCATAGGCACAAATTTATACTTAGCTAAAATTGCTATGGATATACTTGCTAAAAGACAAAAAGTAGATGAAAATGGCTTGCTTATAGCCTTTTTAGATGAAAAATTATATAGATATAAATTGTGGCAGCATAAACCTTTAAAAGATTTTTGGCGTATAGGTAAAGGTATTGCCTTAAAACTTGCAGATTTAAACATTTATACTATGGGAGATCTTGCAAGATTTTCTTTAAAACATGAAGACTTGCTTTATAAACACTTTGGTGTTAATGCTGAACTTTTGATCGATCATGCATGGGGCGTTGAAACTTGCACAATGAAAGATATTAAAAATTACAAATCACAAAATCACTCTAAAATCATGGCTAAAGTTTTACCTTTTGCATATGATAATAATCAAGCAATAAAGGTTTTAAAAGAACTTGTAGATCATTTAGTACTTGAACTTATACAAAATAACCTTAAAACAAACCATATCACACTAGATATACAATATGATAAAAGCAATTTAGAAAATTCAAGTTTTTTAGGTTCTTATAAAGGAGCTATCACTAAAGATAATTACGGAAGAGCTATACCTAAAAATGCTCACGGAAGTATGAATTTAGAAAATTTTACCCATTCTTTAAAAATCATCAACAAAAAAACCTTAGAACTTTTTTATAAAATCAGTGATAAAAACTTAAGTATTAGAAAAATCAGCCTAAGTTTAAATAATATCACAGATAAAGCTCAAGAAAATTTCCAAGAATTAAATTTATTTAGTGATTTTAACACAATTTCACAAGAAAAAAATCAACTTGAAAAAGAAGAAAAGCTCCAAAAAGCAAGACTTCAAATCATGCAAAAATTTGGTAAAAAAGCTATTTTAAAAGCTTCAAGCTTGGATGATGAGACTAAAGAAATTACTTCTTTAATAGGAGGTCATAATGCATGATGATTATAAAGATATAATAGATATAAAATATCAAAAATCAAAACAATTTCCACCAATGTCAAGAGAAAAAAGAGCGGCACAATTTGCTCCATTTTCAGTACTAAATGGCTTTAGTAAAGCTATTTTAAAAACGCAAAAAGATATGGAAAAAGCATTAGAAAATAGTAAATATCAAGAAGAAAGCTAAGTTCTTCTTGATAAAATTTTATTTTGCATTAGAGTATTTTTCAAACTCTCCACTTTCATCGATTTCATTGCCATAAAGTTTGTGTAATTCATAATAGTATTTTACAAATTCTTTACACTCTTCATCAAGTGGTAAAAATACCTCATCTTCTAAAACACAAAATTCATCTAAATAATTTTTAGCATCTTCTTTTAACATATAATGTCTTGCTAGCTTATAATAATTTTGCATAAACACAGCCTTAAAACTCTCGTAAGCTTCCTCATCAAATTTAATGTTTAATTTCTCATTTGCAAAAGATAACACCCCTGATTTAAACAGCAATGACAAATGAATCAAACCTTCTGTATAATAAGGCTTAACCTCCTCTACTCTTTGCCAAGCAATCAATCCTATAGCCCTTTTAATAAGCTCATAAAATACAGGAAGCTTTAAATCATCTTCTTCATGTAAAAAGAAATTCACAAGCCCACCCGCAGTAGCTTTAAACTCTTCTATATTTTTAAACACGCCACTTTCATTCATTTTCTTTTCACTATCATTTGCCACAAAGAAAATATGCCCAAACTCATGACCTATGGTAGAAACTTCATAAATTCTTTTCCATAATTTTTCATTGTAAAATAAAATTTCTCTACCATAATCTAAAAATTCTTTTTCAAATACCATAGAAGAAAGCTTCATAAAAG
This sequence comes from Campylobacter lari, assembly GCF_004357905.1. Classification (NCBI taxonomy): domain Bacteria; kingdom Pseudomonadati; phylum Campylobacterota; class Epsilonproteobacteria; order Campylobacterales; family Campylobacteraceae; genus Campylobacter; species Campylobacter lari. The sequence goes on from NZ_SMTT01000007.1 coordinate 73,645, forward strand.
GCTTGGTTTTAGCATTTTCATAAACATAATTTAAAAAAGCAAAGATCTTTTTACCTGCTATATTGCTTACATACTCATCATTTGGCACTACTTGAGCGGAAAAAAGCCCCTTAAGCTCTGCTCCATAAAAAATCATAGGCATACAAATATAAAGCTGAGTTTTTTCAAGATTAAAATTCACTTCATCAAACAAAGCTTCATCTTCTTCATCTAAATTTGCATACACCATCGCAAAGCTTTCTTTGATTTTATCTTTAAACTCGCTCCCATTAAAATCACTCACATCTTCTAAGCGTATATCCCACTCAAGTGCTACTGCATGTGTATAAGAGTCCTCATAGTATTCTAAAGGATGGCCAACTTGTAATGGACATTTTACTTCCATCCACGCAAGCTCTGCTTCTTGCCATTTTTTAACTACTTCATTATTATCTTTTTCACAAAATGCAAATTTTAATTTTTCTATATAATCAATATAAGCATTTTTTTCATCATCTAGCACACAATTTCTTAGTTTTTCTAAAAGTTTATCAAATTCATATTCAAGCTTTAAAACTTCATTTTCAAAAGCTTTTGCATAAGGTAAAAATCTCCAAAGTGTTCCTATTTTAACTAAAGCTCCATAACTTCTTTCACAAATTTCACCATCTTGATTAAGCTGATAAAGCTCATTTTGTTTTAAAAACTCCAAAGCATCGCTTAAATTTGGAAATTGTTCTTTTAAGATTTTATTATTTGTATCTAAAATTTGCTTGCTCCAAACAAGCTCAAAAGAATTCATAACTACGCCTATATTATGCACTCCTTGAACTAAAGCCAAATAAAACTCATCAAGTAAATTTTTACTCTTAATCTCATCTATTAAATCTTGATGTTCTACCTCATAAAAGGCTCTTACCAAAGAAAAAACTTTATATTTTATTTGAGAAATTTCTTCTTCATTTAAACCTTTTTTCTCAAGTTCTTGGACTAAAATTTCCTCTTTTAAATCCACCAAACGACGCAACATTGCTAAAACATTGCTTTTTTCATTTTCAAGATTAGCTAGTTCTAAAGCTCTATCTATCAAAGGATGACTTTGATTAGTTTGAAGTATATTATAAAGACTATTGATATTTTGTTTCCTATTTTTCACAATTTTTGCTATTTGCTTAAAATCATTCATTTTTTACCTTTCTTTATTTTTAAAACTTAATTATAATGTTTTTTTCAAAACACAAGGAGAATGTATGAAAGATATGGGAGAACCTAAACTAAGAGTTATAGCTATGCCAAGCAATACAAACCCCGCTGGTAATATCTTTGGTGGTTGGATCATGTCACAAATTGATCTAGCTGGAGCCATTGCAGCAAGGGAGCTTTCTCCGCAAAGAGTAGTAACTGTAGCAGTGGATAAGATCATTTTTAAAGAACCAATTTTCGTAGGTGATTTGGTATCTTGCTATGCAAAAATCATCAAAGCAGGTAATACTTCTATCACCGTAGAAGTAGAAGTAGTTACCCAAAGAGCCAATGATTATGGCCGTGTATATTGCATGCATGTAACTTCAGCTGTGGTAACTTATGTAAGTGTAGATAAAGACGGAAATAAACTTCCTATTGATGCGGATTTAAAAAGATTGCACGGCTTTTGATATGTTTTATTGTATTTTCAAAAAAAATTTTATATCATCACAGAAAACTTTCTAAGGCTTATATATGCGCGGATATAAAATATTTTCTGGTTCAGCAAATGAGGAATTTGCTAAAAAAATCTCAAAATACCTTTCACTGCCTCTAAGCAATGCGGGTGTGAAGCGTTTTAGTGATGGTGAAATTAGCATTCAAATAGATGAAAGCGTGCGTGGTAAAGATGTATTTATCATTCAAAGTACTTGTGCTCCAACAAATGATAATCTAATGGAACTTTTAATCATGACAGATGCTCTGCGTCGCTCAAGTGCAAGCTCTATCACAGCTATCATCCCTTATTTTGGTTACGCTAGACAAGATAGAAAAGCAAGTCCTAGGGTGCCTATTACTGCAAAATTAGTAGCAAATCTTATAGAATCAGCAGGGGTAGATAGAGTAGCTACCATAGACTTACATGCTGGACAAATTCAAGGCTTTTTTGATATACCTGTGGATAATCTTTATGGGAGTATTATTTTTAATGATTATATTAAAAATAAAAACTATAAAAACCCTATCATCGCAAGTCCTGATATAGGCGGTATAGCAAGAGCTAGGAGCGTAGCAAAAGCTTTAGGACTTGATATAGTTATAGTAGATAAAAGACGCGAAAAGGCTAATGAAAGCGAAGTAATGAATGTCATCGGTGATGTAAAAGATAAAGAAGTAATTTTGGTAGATGATATTATCGATACAGCAGGAACCATAGTAAAAGCTGCTGAAGTATTTAAAAGCAAAGGTGCAAAGTCAGTTATAGCTTGCTGTACCCACCCTGTGCTTAGTGGCGTAGCTTATGAAAGAATAGCCAAAGATGCGCTTGATGAGCTAGTAGTAACTGACACTATACCTTTAAAACAACAAATGGATAAAATCAAAGTCCTAAGCGTAGCACCTATTTTTGGCGAGGTAATACGCAGAGTTTATCATAATGAAAGTGTGAATTCTTTATTTGTATAAATTCTTTGCAAGGATAGCCTTGCAAAGAAAATCTAAACTTCAAATAATTCTACAATTTTATGTTAATTAAAAATATATTTTGATATAATTAATAAATTATTATTAATTAAGGAGTTATTATGATTAAAAATTTAATCATAAAATTTGGTAGAACTTTGCTAGATATAGCAGCTGCATTAAGCTTTATTATAGCGATTATTTATTCTATTGCGCTGATGTTTACTCTAGGATTTATAGTAGGTCTAGTAACACTTATTGGATCTTTAGTTGCGATATTTTTAAGCTTTTTTGTGATTTATCTTGTCATAGATATAAGAGATGCACTAGTTAATAAAAACTAATTACTGGTGGAGACGAGGGGAATTGAACCCCTGTCCAAAAATAAAACAACCACGGCATCTACATGCTTAGCAAAGGTGAAAATTTCATCTAGCCAAACTCACCTTCCAAAATTTCAAGCTAGACTAAGACTTTAACTTCAATCAAAACTTGTCAAATTTCAATCTACACTATCGAAAATGACCAAATCCTAAGCTAGATAGTATCACTTAAAATTCAGGCTCAACTGAACTTACGCAGCTTTAGCGTAAGCAGGAGCAAATTTAACGTTGTTTGCGTTTAATTTTAATTTGAGCTTTATACGCTTTGCTCAAAGCGACATGCCACCAAGGCCACTCTACTCCTGTCGAAGCCAAGTCGTCCCCGTTATTTAGAAATTTTATCAGGAACATTTGCAATTTGAGGGTTAAATACGCTTAAAAAAGAAGCATTTTTTTCATAATCACTGCAATATCTATCAAGCTGCTCACCCACTAAAAACATCCAATCCACAAATTCATCGCTAGCAGGCCCATCGAATTTAGCTGCTTCTTGCATAATTTCCTCACAAAATGTGCAAAAATTTGCAATCTCATCTAAATTTAATCTTTTAGCAGCCCAAACTACATTGTGAATATTTTGTTCTAAGTCTTTTAAAGCTTCTTTATATTTTGAGCTATCGCTGCTTAGCTTTACTATCAAAGGCTCTAAAACATCGCAAAGACTTCTAAAAAAATACAAAAAACGCTCGATTTCTTCAAGCTCGTAATCTAACTCTAATTGCTCTAAAATTCCCATAAAAACTTCTATAATCTAAGTTTAAATGTTTATTTTAGCAAATTTTAGATAAAATTAAAATTTCTTAGCAAAATAAAATGGAAAAAATATGGATAGAATCGTAGAGATTGAAAAATTCTCCCCTGATGAAACTTATGAAACAAGTCTTAGACCTTCAAATTTTGATGGCTACATAGGACAAGAAAATATTAAAAAAAATTTAGAAATTTTTATCAAAGCTGCTAAAAAAAGAAATGAATGTCTAGATCATATCCTTTTTAGTGGGCCTGCAGGACTTGGTAAGACAACTTTAGCAAACATTATCTCATATGAAATGAATGCAAATATCAAAACTACCGCTGCACCCATGATAGAAAAAAGCGGGGATTTAGCTGCGATTTTAACTAATCTTAGCGAAGGAGATATTTTATTTATCGATGAAATTCATCGCTTAAGTCCCGCCATAGAAGAAGTGCTTTACCCTGCTATGGAGGATTTTCGTCTTGATATTATCATCGGTAGTGGTCCTGCTGCACAAACGATAAAAATCGATTTGCCCAAATTTACTTTAATAGGTGCTACTACAAGAGCAGGTATGCTAAGTAATCCTTTACGCGATCGCTTTGGTATGCAATTTCGCTTGGAATTTTATAAAAATGAAGAGCTTGCTATCATTTTAGAAAAAGCAGCTCTAAAGCTTAATAAAACTTGTGAAAAAAAAGCTTCTTTAGAAATAGCCAAACGCAGTCGCTCAACCCCAAGAATAGCATTAAGATTGCTTAAGCGTGTAAGAGACTTTGCTGATGTAAATGATGAAGAAATCATTAGCGAAAAAAGAGCTAAAGAAGCGCTTGATTCTTTAGGGGTAAATGAGCTTGGTTTTGACGCGATGGATTTGCGGTATTTAGAGCTTTTAACTGAAGCTAAAAGAAAACCTATAGGACTTTCTAGTATAGCTGCAGCATTAAGTGAGGATGAAAATACCATAGAAGATGTGATAGAGCCATATTTACTAGCAAATGGCTATATAGAAAGAACAGCCAAAGGTCGCATTGCAAGCTTAAAAAGCTTTGATGTTTTAAAATTAAAATATAACAAAGGTTTATTTGATGAAAAGTAGTAATTTTTTCTTGATTAGTTTTATTTTGATCATTTTATTTTGGGTACTTTTTTTGTTTAAACCTTTTTTGATGAATATAGCCATAGCAAGTTTAATGGCTGTTTCTACTTCCAATGTTAATGTTAAATTTTTAAGTATTTTCAAAGGTAAAAAAGTCGTTGCTGCAGCAGCTACTACTGCTTTTATGCTAGCTTTATTTTTTATCCCTTTTGTATATGCTATTATAGAACTAGCAAAGGCTGCAAAAGGTTTTGATATAAGCTATTTTCACAATACCATAGAATATTTTAAAAATTATTCTTTGCACCTACCAGAATCTTTAAGCTTTATAGAACCCAAAATCAAAGAAGCATTAGCAAGTATTGACTTAAATTCTATCTCTAAAAATGTTTTAACCTATCTTTCAAGCGCAACTAAATTTGGCACTAAATTTCTAACTGACATGGTATTAATTTGCGTATTTTATTTCTTTGCTAATCTTTATGGAGCCCAACTCATTGGCTATATAAAAAGCATAGTGCCTATGAAAAAAGAAGAAACTCAAGGCATTTTAAGTGAAGTGAGTAATGTAATGTCTGTTGTGTTTTATTCTATGGTACTAAATGCCATTTTACAAGGAGTGCTTTTTGCTATCATTACTAAATTTTATGGTTATGATGCGATTTTAATGGGAATATTATTTTGCTTTAGCTCTTTAATCCCTGTGGTAGGTGGGGCCTTAGTTTATGTGCCTGTCTCTTTATATGAATTTGCAAATAATAATCTAAGCGGTGCTTTAGTGATTTTCATTTATAGCGTGGTAATGATATCTTTTATCGCAGATACTTTAGTAAAACCCTATATCATTAAATGGATCAATGAAAAACTTGTTCAAATTCCAACACAAATTAACGAACTTTTAATTTTCTTTGCGATGATAGCAGGAATTTCAAGTTTTGGCTTTTGGGGTATTATCCTTGGACCTGCTATTTTAACTTTCTTTATTTCTACTTTAAAATTATATGTGATTTTAAAAGAAAAGCATTTTGTATAAAAGCGATTATTTTTCAATAATCGCTAAAATTTCTTCTTCGCTTGTAAGTTTTTTATTGTATTTAATCACTAAAAATTTAGAGTTTTTATACACATCTAAAACTCCATTTATGCCTTTAATCATATTTAAATCATGTTTTGTTTCTAAAGATAAATAGACATTTTTAAAATCTGCCGGACTTTGTAAAAACAAAAGCAACACAAACCAAATTACAGACAAAGCTATCAAAATAAAAGCAAGAGTAACTAAACTAAAATGGTGTAAAAAATACCCTCCAACGACACCACCTAAAAAGCTTCCAAAATAGCCAAAAGCATTAAACACACCCAAAGCTGCGCCTTTTTCATTTACCTTAGCAAATTTACTCGCACAGCTTTGCATAATAGGCTCATGTAGATTAAATCCTATAAAAAACACTACAACACCCACCATAAACACTAAAGCATTATGCGAAAAAGCAAATATAATATAAGCAATGATAAAAAACGCCACACCTAAAAGCAATATCTCTTTACTTAAGCCTCTTTTTTCTCCCAAAGATCCTGATAAACCCATAGCTAAAAACCCAAGCACCATAGAGCTAACATAAACATGCCATAAATTCTCACTTGGATAATTAAACTCATGTACCAAAACCAAAGGAATACTTAAAAACGCAATACTCATAAGCATTTTTTGCATACAATTAGTAAGATTCATCAAAGCTAAGTTTTTTTCTTTTAGAAGTTTTTTTAATGGAGTTTTAGTATTTTCATGCACTATTGTGTGTTCTTTTGGCACAACGCTAAATAAAAGCACGATACAAATTAGACTTAAAATGGCACTTAAATCAAACAAACTAGAAAGTCCAAATTTAGCACTCATTAAAGGAGAAAGCACTAAAGAAGCTGCAAAAGAAAGTCCTATAAACGAACCCATGATAGCCATAGCCTTGCCACGATTTTCTTCATTGATAAAATCACTTATCATAGCAGTAGCTACTGCTCCTATGGCTCCTGCACCTTGTAAAAGCCTTCCAAACATCATCGTATAAATATCATCAGCATATGAACACACCAAAGAACCTATGATAAACACCACAAGTCCTATTATCATAGTTTTTTTACGCCCTATTTTATCTGAAATCATACCAAAAGGAACTTGCAATGCCATTTGAGTTAGAGCATACACACCTACTAAAAGCCCTACTAAAAACTCATTGGCTCCTTTTAAATTTAAAGCATATAAACTTAAAACTGGCAAAACTATAAACAATCCAAAAAATCTAGTTCCTACAATAAAAGACAAAGGTAAAACAGTTTTTAACATCTTTTCTCCTTATAAAGGATAATTTTACTATGATTTTGATAAACTTTTTTTAAAGTCAAAACAAAAAGAGTAATTTATGAAGAAAAAATTAAAAATCATTCTAGCAACTTCTAATGCACACAAAGTAGAAGAAATCAAAAAAATTTTAACTTCTTATGAAATTTATGCCTTAAATGAAATCATCACTCCTTTTGAAATCATCGAAGATGGCATAAGTTTTAAAGAAAATGCTTTGATAAAATCTAAAGCTATTTTTAATGCTTTAGGCAAAAAACAAAATGAATTTATCACCTTAAGTGATGATAGTGGCATAAGCGTAGAGGCTTTAGACAATGCACCAGGGATTTTTTCTGCAAGATACTCTCAAGAAGGCACTGATGAGGCCAATAGAAACAAGCTCATCCAAGCTTTACATGAAAAAAATCTACATCAAAGCAAAGCTTTTTACACTGCAGCCATAGCCATAAGCTCAAAATATGGACATTTTAGCACGCATGGATATATGCATGGCCTTACTATTGATACTCCAAGAGGTAATAATGGCTTTGGATATGATCCTTTATTTATCCCAAAAGGTTTTGATAAAACCTTAGGTGAATTAGATGAGCAAGTAAAATTAAAAATTTCACACCGCTCACAAGCGCTAATGTTTGCTACTTATATCTTAAGAGCATTAGAAAAAATGGAGTATTAATGAAACAATTTATAAAATATATGCTTATTGCTTTTGGTGTTTATGTGATTTGGATTTTACTTTATTTTAATTTTGTTTTAAAATAATGATAAGTTAAAATAAAACTTGGTAATAAAAAAAGCGAACCAAATAAAAGCAAACTCATAGCCAAAACCGTAAGCAAACCAAAATAAATCGTCGGGATAAAATTACTGCTAATCATCACTAAAAAACCTAGAATAATCGTAACACTAGTATAATAAATCGCACTTCCTATACCTATATGTGAAGCTTTTATAGCCTCTTCTAAGCTTTTATGTTTTAATTCTTCTTTAAAACGATGAATATAATGAATCATATCATCAACTCCTATTCCTATACAAATAGCAGCTATGGTAATACTCATAATATCAAGTGGTATATTTAAAACACCCATTAAGCCAAACACCAAAGCTAAAGGTATGAGATTGGCCAAAATTGCCACAAAAGCATAAACAAAACTTCTAAAAATCACCACAAACAAAGCAAAAATCACAAGTACCACAAAGGCTAAAGTGTCAAATTGTGATGAAAAAAGACTTTGAAGCATATTATTATACAAAGGCATAATACCACTGATTTTAATCTCTACATTATCATTTTGCAAAAGCTCATTTAAGTCTTTTTCAAGCTGTTTTAAAAAAGCATCGCGTCTTAAATTTGGATCACTATCTAGCATACGCACGCTAAATCGCAACTCATTATTTTCTACACTAACAAAAGGGGTTAAAACTTGCTTTTTAAAATTCTCATCTAAATTTTCATATAAAAACGCTAGAGCAAAATCATCTAAAGTCTTACCATCATTAATGCTTTTTCCAAGCTCTAGCAAACTTTGCAAGCTAAGCACAGAGCCTACATATTTTTGCTTACTTAAAAACTCATGAACCTTAGCAGCTATTCTTGTTTTTTCACTACTAAAAAAATACCTATCATCTTTGGCTAAATCATCAAATTCTTGTTCAAACTCATCTAAGCTTTCATTTTGTTTTGGATTTTGCTTAAATTTGACAATCACATCTAAAGGCATAGTTCCACCTAGCTCTTTATCTATAATCAACAAACCTTGTTTAATCCTAGAACTATCTTTAAAATAACTCACAAAACTATTTTCTACTTTAATTTGTAAAATTCCATACAAAGCAAAAGCTACACAAAATAAACTTATACCATAGATAAATTTTCTATGTTGTAAACTTACATTTGCACAAAAACTTAAAAATTTCAACGAATTTTGATTAAGCTCTTTAAAATTTAAACGCGGCATTAATACCAAAATACTTGCAAAATAAATATAAGCTAAAATCAAACTCACACTGATGCCAAGGCTCATCATAATACCGAGTTTGATAATAGGCTCAATATCTGAAAAAACAAAACTTAAAAACCCAACAACCGTGGTTAAAATAGCAAAAAAACTAGGACTTGCTTTATCAAGTAAGGTTGAGAGTAAAAGCTTATAAACGCTAGCTTTTGGGTGTTTGTGTAAATTTTCTATAAAATGCACGATTAAGTGTATCACAACAGAAACAGTGATAATGAGTACCAAAGCTACATAGTTTGAAGACACCACAGTAATATCAAAGCCCAAAAGCGCGAAAATCCCGCTTGAAGTAAAAAGTGAAACCACACAAATTCCCAAAGCCAAAAACACTAAACGCAAAGAGCCAAAAAACCACCAAAGTGCTATAAATAAAAGCCCTATTAAACTAAGTCCATAAATTTTTAAATCACTTTTTACATAATTAATCATATCATTAGCGATCATTTCAACACCACCAAGGTGTAAAAAGTCTCCATTTTGACTATATTTAGATACTATTTTAGTAATTTCTTCTAATCTTTTTGCACTAAATTCCCTTGAGCTTTCTTGGTGCTTTTTAATCAAAGCTCTAAAATGCTCTTTTTCATTTTCATTTTGCGCATTATCCCTTGAATTAATCAAGTCATTATAAACAAGATCAGGTGCTAGATAAATCAAAATTCCCGTTGTTTTTCCATCTTTTGAGATGATATTATTTTTATAAAAGGGTTGATTTAAAATTTCTTTTTTAGCTAGATTAATATCCACATCTTGACTAAAAATATTAGGTATATTTTGGATAAGCTCTTTTAATTCTTTACCTTTAGAACTTGCAAGTAAAGGCGCATTAGTGATAGAAAATACCTTTTGCACTCCATTGATTTTTTCTAAATCAAGGGTTAAGTTTTTGATAGTTTCTAAATTTTCTTTAGCAAAAATATCTTTATTTTTAGGAGCAAAAGCAAGCATTAAAAAATTATCATTGCCGTAACGCGCTGAAACTTCTCTATATAGTTTCAAACCCTCATCATGCTCTAAAAGCAAGCTTTCAGCACTTGCATCAACACTTAAATTTTTAGCAAAAAAACTAAAAAATATACAAAAGATTAAAGTAATCCCCAAAGTTAGCTTTGGGAAATTAAGAAAGATTTTTAAAATTTTACTTAGCATTATTTAGAAAAATCAACACTAGAAAGCTTTTCAAGCAAGGTTTTAAAATCACCATTTTGTAAGACATCTTTAAATTGTGAGCGATAAGTTTGTATAATACTTATACCAAAAATATCCACATCATAAATTTGCCAATCATTATTTTTATCATAAAATTTAAAGATTACAAAATTTTCTTTACCATCTACTATCATAGAAGTTTTTAAAAAGGCTCTTTTATTTTTTTCTTCTAAATTAATCACTTTTAATTTTTGAGAATCATACAAAGCAAGCTTATCTGTGAAACTTTTTTTAAGGTTTTTTTCAAAAGCTTTGTTAAATTCATTTTTTTCATTTTCACTTAATTTTTCATATCTTGTAGAAAGACTAAGTTTAGCCATAAGTTCATAATCAAAAACACCATCAAATAAAGCAAAGATTTTTTCCGCTGTTTTAGCTTTATCGTTTTTATTTTGATCTAGAATTTTTAAGCTCTCATCAATTTTTTCTTGCATGGTTTTAGAAATATCTTGCAAATTTAAAGCAAAAGCAAATACTACGCTAAAAAACAAAGCTATGATTTTTTTCATTTTATCTCCTTATTTGATGAGTTCTTGGCGTCTTTGTTCATACGCATCGCGTATAAAAATGTAATAATCTACACTATTTTGGTAAATATCATCTATTTTTTCATACTCAAAACTTAATTCATTGAGTTTTAATGCAGCATTTACACCCACACCAACCCAAAAATTCTCAATATACCCCTCAGGCACCATAAACCAATTTACAGGCAAAGCTAAAGCATCTCTTACATTATAAGGACCTAAAAGTGGAAGCACTAAGTGTGGTCCACTACCTACTCCCCATTTACCCAAAGTCGTTCCAAAATCAGCTTCATAACTTTTTAAAGGAGTTTTACTCGCACTATCTAACAAACCAAATCCAAAAATCACATTCACACAAAATCTTCCAAATTCCTCACCAGCTTTTCTAAATTCTAAACTTAAAAGATGATTAATAAATCTAAAAGGTGATCTTGTGGTATCAAAAGCATTTTTTACACCTGTTCTTATAAAACTTGGAGTAATGCTTTTATAAGAAAGCACAACTGGTCTTAAAAAATAAGTATAAAGATCATAATTAAATTTACTCATAGCTTTATTGTAGGTATAAAAGCTATCTTTGACTTCTTTTTTTTGATATTCTTGTTCAAAATCTTCAAAGTCATTTGCTAAAATCAAAGTGTTAAAAAATAAACACAAAGTTAGTATGTATTTTAACAAGCTTTTTCCTTTTAAAATTTCATAAATTGAAATCTTATATTATACAAAAATTAAAATAAATTTTTACATTAAAAATATTCTTTAAAAAAAATTAGTAATTTTTATTTGCTTATGAAATAAGTCTTAGAAAATATGCAAAAAACACAAATTTATTTTTGCTTTTAAAAATAAGCTATAATTTTTTCAAAATTTACTACTAAAAGGATAAAAAATGAAAAAAATTTTTACCCTACTTTTTTTGTGTATTTTTGGCTATAGTGCTGATGTAAATATCGCTGCAGCTGCAAATGTAGCTTACGCTTTTAAAGCCTTGCAAAAAGAATTTCAAAAAGAAAACCCTGATATTAGTATCAATGTAAGCTTAGGCGCTAGTGGAAATTTAGTCTCACAAATTAAAAATGGTGCGCCATTTGATATATTTATGGCTGCAAATATGAAATTTGCACAAAGCTTGTATGATGATAATTTTGCTAGTACAAAACCTGTTATTTATGTTCAAGGAGCTTTAGCTTTACTAAGTGTTAGAATGGATTTAAGCAAAGGATTAGACACGCTTAAAGAAGAAAAGGTAAAAATCATCACCATAGCTAATCCCAAAGCTGCTCCCTATGGTCAAGCTAGTATAGAAACTTTACAAAATGCTAAAATTTATGAGCAAACAAAAACTAAAATCATCGAGGCAAAATCCATAGGAGAAGCACTTACTCAAACATTAAAAGCAGCCGATGTGGGTTTTATAGCAGCAAGTGCTTTATATGAAGATACGCTAAAATCTTATAAACTCCAAGAAGGAAAAAATTATATTTTAATCGATCCAAAACTTTATGAGCCAATCAATCAAGGCATTGTTATCACTTCTTATGGTAAAGATAATGCCAAAGCTAAGAAATTTTATGATTTTATTTTAAGCAAAAAGGCTAAGGAAATTTTCAAAGCTTATGGTTATAATATCCCATGATTAAAGCTAAAATAAATACTATAAAAAATCATGAAAATATAAACTGGGTAGAATTTCTTATAAAAAAACATAAATTATATATGCTTGCTTTAGAACTTGATGAAAAAGCAAGCATTGATCAAGAAGTTTTACTAGCTTTTAAAAGTAGCGAATGCTTACTTAGTAAAAAAAATTTAGAAAATTCATTTTTAAATACCTTTTATGCAAAAATCATTGATATTTTTCAAGGACAAATCATCACTATCGTAAGATTAGAAAATGAAATTTGCACTTTCGAAGCTCAAATTAGCACCCATGAGTTTTTAGAGCAAAATTATCAAAAAAATGATTTTGTATTTGCTTATGTACATCCTAGCGCTTTATTTATCAAAGAGTATTTATGTTAAAACTTGACTTTGAAAAAATCTTTAAAAATAAAGAAAAAGAATTTAAACTTAAGGTTAAATTTGAAGTCAAAGAAGGAGAATTTTGTGCTATTTTTGGAAAAAGTGGCAGTGGTAAAACTACGCTTTTAAGAATTTTAGCAGGTTTTGAAAAAGCACAAGGGATTTGCACTTTTAATAATACGATATTTTTTGATGATAAAAACTTTCTAAGCCCACAAAAAAGAAAACTTGGCTTTGTTTTTCAAGATTATGCTTTATTTGAAAATATGAATGTAGAGCAAAACTTACTTTTTGCTAAAAAAGATCTAAAATTTGCTAATGAACTTTTAGAACTTTTAGATTTAAGCAAACACAAAAAAAGTCATATTTTAGAACTAAGCGGGGGACAAAAACAACGCATAGCTTTAGCAAGAGCCATTATGCAAAAACCTAAACTTTTACTTTTAGATGAGCCATTTAGTGCCTTAGATAATGAGATAAAACTACACTTGCATGATTATCTTTTAAATATACATAAAACTTATAAAATCACTACTATTTTAATCAGCCATGATGTAAGTGAAGTTTATAAACTGGCTAATAAAGTCATTGTTTTAGAAAATGGAGTCATTATCAAAGAAGGCTCGCCTAATGAAGTTTTTTTAAAGACACAAGGCTCACAAAAATTTGCTATAAAAGCACGCATTTTAAAACTACAAAAACAAGATAGCATATTTATAGCCATACTTGCCATAGGTAATCAAATCAGCCAAGTAGCACTAAGCCCTTTAGAAGCTAAAGATTTTAAAGAAAATGATGAAGTGCTTTTGAGTCAAAAAGCTTTTGCGCTAAATTTAAGCAAAGTTTAAAAACTATAATTTAAATTAACTTGTATATTAAAAAATTATATAAAATTTTTAATACAAGCTAAAACTTAGTGCTTAAGCCTTTTGGCTTAAAGCACATTCATACTTTGTATCATTACTTTTGCTTTACATTCAGCACAGCAATATAGTGTTTTTATCTTAGCTTCATCACCCATAAATCTTGGCTTCATAATGCTAGCGATTTTTTCAATGGCCTTTTTAGTAGCGAATTCTTTTCCACACTCTACACAAGCAAAAAGTTCATCTTGAGCTAAAACCATAAAAGAAAAATACTCTTTTTCCAAATCTATCCCACTTCTTTGAAGCATTAAAGTATCTTTTTCAGCACAACTTGCCTCACAATACCCACAGGTAGTACATAAACTTGCGTTAAATTTCAAAGAATTATCTTTAGTATCAGCCACTAAAGCTCCTACATTACAAGCTCCCACACAAGAAAGACATAAAGTACAGGTGTCTGCATTAATGGTGATTTTTCCATAGCGTATCCATTCTTTGCTTGGGATATTGCCTAAATTTTCTTCCTTTATAAGCTCTCTTAATCTTATAGCAAAATCTTCTCTTTTTAAAAGCGCAGGATTATAAGAAATAAATTTGAGATTTTCTATAAAATGAGCTTGATTTATAGCCTCTAAAAGTTCTTTTTCATCTTTAGCTAGAAAAATTGCATTTTGTTTAAATTTTCTTTGAAAAATTTCATTCATCAAAGCTATCACTTCTAAAGCACCTTGCGATAAGCCATCACTATAAAAAATCACACTCGCACCACTTGTTTGAAGCATAGCTAAAAAATGTGCTTGATCAAGATAGTTTTCGCCTTTAATCATAAAAGGCATTACATCTTCTTTTAAAGTGATATTTAAATTTTCTATAGACATTTTCTCAGGGATTATTAAAATGATTTTATCTTCATAAAATTTTAAAATTTCATAAAAGCTATTGCGTGGCATAGGTGCATAATCAAGCGCTCCACTAGGACAAATCCCCACACAATCACCACAGCTTAAACAATCCACATGAGAAAATTCTAATTTTCTTTGCTCATCATCTTTTAAAATAGCCACACTAGGACAAATTTCAGCACATTTTCCACAATGAATACTTCTTCTTTCATGGTATTGACAAATGCTATCATCATAACTAATATAATTTCTAAATTTATATTTTGGAGAATTAGAATTTAAAAGTTTTATAAGTTCTTCTTGACTTAAAGTAGTTAAATCATAGCAACCACTTTGTTGATCAAAACTTTCTTTTTTTACATCATATAAGAAAAAATCACAATCAATCTCTACTTGCTCATTATCTTTTAAAGCTATCACGCAAAGCTCACCTACACAACCCAAAACACCCAAACATTGCTCATTACTTAGTTTTAAAACCTTGTATTCTTGTTTTTTTAAGCTTTCAATAAGCTCATTTTGATCCTCATTGCTTACAATAATTACATTTTTACCCACTTCTTTGGTATATTCTAAATCAAGCCCTAAATCATAAACTTTAGATCTAATCTTATATAAGGACTCAATAGTTTTGGCTTTTTTAAGCACATCATCTTGTGAGTTTTTAAGGTAAAAATTAATCTCAGGTGCATAAACTTCAGGATTTAAAAGCTTTGAATTTCCTATAAAAACTTCTTCATTACAGGCTTTTTGAACTATGCTAATATCATCACTTAAAGGAATTAAATCTTCATTTTCTAAAAATACAAAATCTTTCATAACACTCTCTTTTAATTTTTTTAATCTTAATTATATAAATTTCATTATAAAAAAGTTATAATTTTACTAATTTATTCTTAAGGTTTAAGATGAACAAATTTAGAAATTTTCCACCCATAAACACACTCATAAACGATGAAAACTTGGCTAACTACCCTTTGTATTTAAGATCTCATTTTGCAAAAATAGTTGTTTCAAATTGTAAAAAAGAACTGAGTAAAAATGAAAATTTAAATTTTAGCTTGCAAGATTTGCTAAGTAAAATTGCCCAAAGTATTGATGAGTTTTTAAACATGCAAAGTCAAAGTTTGATCAATGCTAGTGGAGTTATCATACATACTAATCTTGGTCGTAGCATTATTGATGAGAGTATTTTTGAAAGAACTAAAGAAATCATCTGTTCTTATTCAAATTTAGAGTTTAACATGCAAAGTGGTAAAAGAGGCTCAAGGTATAACGCACTTAGTGCAAATTTAAAAATATTATTTGATTGTGAAGATTGCTTGATTGTTAATAATAACGCTTCAGCTGTATTTTTAATCTTAAATACCTTAGCAAAAAATGAGGAAGTTATTACTTCAAGAAGTGAGCTAGTTGAGATTGGGGGAAATTTTAGAATTCCTGAAGTTATGCTAGCAGCTGGAGTTAAACTAAAAGAAATAGGCACGACTAATAAAACTCATTTATATGATTATGAAAAAGCTATCAATGAAAATACTAAGATGATTTTAAAAACTCATCGTTCTAATTTTGCTTTTAAAGGATTTTTCGAAGAAGTAAGCTTAAGTGAAATTCATGCTTTAGCAAAAAAGAAAAAACTCATATCTTATTATGATTTGGGCGCTGGATGGTGTGAAAAGATTAATAAACAACTTAGTAAAAATGAGCCAAGTGTAAAAGAGCTTTTAAAACATTGTGATATTTTAAGTTTTAGTGGCGATAAGCTTTTTGGCTCTACTCAAGCAGGCATTATACTTGGAAAGAAAAAATACATTCAACAATTAAAGAAAAATCAACTTCTAAGAATGCTAAGGGTTGATAAAATCACTCTAGCTTTTTTAAATGAAACTGCTAAAGCATACTTAGAAAAAGAATATGAAAAAATCCCTACACTAAAACTTTTAAATGATGATTTAAAAACCGTAGAAAAAAAGGCTCTCTTTGTCAAAGAAAAAATTCCTATAAAATGTGAGTTAAAAGCTTCTAAAAGTTTAGTAGGTGGTGGCTCTATGCCTGATAAAAGCTTAGATACTTTTGTGTTAAGTTTTGATGAGAAAGCTTTGCTTTTACAAGAAAAATTTAGAAAAAAAGGCGTAATCGGCCGTGTTGAAAATGGGCATTTTGTGCTAGATTTTAGAAGTATTTTAGAAAAAGATTTAAACAAAATAATAAGCATTATTAAAGAGGTATTTCATGCATAGTATCATCATAGGCACTGCTGGGCATATTGACCATGGTAAAACTTCGCTTATTAAAGCTTTAAATGGTTTTGAAGGTGATAATTTAAAAGAAGAGCAAGAAAAAGGCATTACGATTAATCTTAGTTTTTCAAATTTAAAAAGTGAAAATTTAAATATTGCTTTTATCGATGTGCCTGGGCATGAAAGTTTAATTAAAACTATGATAAGTGGTGCTTTTGGCTTTAGAGTGTGTATGTTTGTCATAGATATAAACGAGGGTTTAAAGGCTCAAAGTATAGAGCATTTAAGGGTTTTGGAATTTTTAGGCGTAAAAGATGTAGTGCTTATTTTGAGTAAGGTTGATTTATGCAAGGATTTAGTACAAAAGCAAGCAGAGCTTTTAAAAGAATTAAAAGCCTTTAAAATCAATATCTTAAAAGTTTTTCCAACTAGCATTTATGATGAGCAAAGTATATTAAATTTAAAAAACTATCTACTTAGTTTAAAGCCTAAAGAAAATGA
Organism: Campylobacter lari; assembly: GCF_004357905.1. Taxonomy (NCBI): domain Bacteria; kingdom Pseudomonadati; phylum Campylobacterota; class Epsilonproteobacteria; order Campylobacterales; family Campylobacteraceae; genus Campylobacter; species Campylobacter lari. The sequence continues at coordinate 91,132 of NZ_SMTT01000007.1, forward strand.
TGAAAATTTGATTTTTAGATACTACATTGATAGGGTTTTTTCTCTAAAAGGTATAGGAACGGTAGTAACAGGGAGTTTAAATGAAGGAAAAATAAGCAAAAATGAAAAAATATTTTGCCTTGAAAATCAAAAAGATATCATTGTAAAAAACATACAAATTCATGAAGAAAATGTTTTAGAAGCAAAAGCTTATAATAGAGTTGCTTTGAGTTTAAATTGTGATTATCATGAGTTAAAAAAAGGCTATATATTAAGTAAAAAAGGTGTTTTTAAAAGTTTTAAAAGTATCGATGGAGTTGTTTTTAATACAGAGATTAAACACGGGAGTATTTTAGAATTTTGTAGTGGCTCAAAAAAGCTTAATGCAAAAATTAGTGTAATCAAAGAATTTGAAGATAGAACTTATATTAGCTTAGAGTTTGATAAAAACCTACCTTTGTGTTTTGATGATAAATTCATCTTGCTTGAAAATGGGCGTATTAAAAGCGGTGGTGTGGTTCTTAATGCGGTAAGTGAGCCTTTAAAAAAAGATATAAAAGCTAAGTATTTAGCACTTTTAGAACAAAAAGATTTAAAAAAGGTATTTGAGTTTTTAAAACAAACTCACAAACTTGGCTTTGGATTACTTTCAAGCTATCAACGCTTTAAACTCACTCATGAGCAAGCCCTAAACCTAGCAAAAAGCTTAAATCATGTTTTTGTCGATGAGCAAGCTTTAAATGTATATGATTTAAATGCTATGCAAACTTTGAAAGAATTTATTGATTTTATTTTCTCTAAAAATCCTTATGCTTTAATCTCGCCTCATTCTATCGCCTTAAGGCTTAGCTGGGCAAGTGAGAGCTTTTGCGCTTATACACTCAAGCAAATGCAAGAAAAATTAGATTTTAAAGATGGCATATGGTTTTTAAAAGGACAAGATTTTGAAAAATTACAAGAAAAGGCTCATTGTGAGCTTTATGAAATTTTAAAAAAAGAAGGTATAAAACCTACTGCACCTTATAATCTTTATGAATATTTAGAGCTTGATAGGAAAAATGGGGATCTTATCTTAAAAAAACTCACCAAAGAAAATAAAGTCAAAAGATTAGCACATAATCTTTTTATAGAAAAAAATACTCTTGAAAATCTCATGCAAGAGTTTTTAAAACTTTTGCAAAATCATCATTTAGATGTAGCTTTTGTTAAAAATCATTTTCAAATTTCAAGAAAATATGCCATAGCTTATTTAGAATATCTTGATAAAAACTATCCTCAAGTTAAAAAAATAGAGGAAAAAAGAATATTAAAAATCTAAGTGTTAAAGATTACATTTTATAATGTGCAAAAATTTTAAAACAAAGGAAAATGATGAAAAAATCTTTAGCTCTCTTAACCCTTGCTAGCTCTTTATTTGCTGCAAGCAATGAAGAAATTATTAATTTTTTTAAGAAAAATCCAAATTTATCAAATGCAAACATTAGTGTTTCTAGTAGAGAAAAAATTCCTGATACTAACTTTGAAGCTGTGATAGTTAATTTTGAAATTAGTGGTAAAAATTTCCAAGAAATCGTTTTCACTCAAGATAATATCATCACAACTGAAGTAATTGATGTAAAAAAAGGTGAATTTTACTCTCAAGTTTATCAAGCAAAACTCATGGAAAAACAACAAGCTGAATTTTCAAAAAAAGCTCTAGTTGAACTTAAAAAAGAAAAAATGTTTATTTCTTTAGGCGATAAAAACAAACCTTTACTTTATGTTTTTAGCGATCCTGAATGTCCATATTGTAGAATGCATTTAGATAAAATAGAAGAAACACTAAAAACTCATCAGGTTAAATTTATCTTAACCCCTATCCATGATACTAGTGCTTTTGAAAAATCTGCATTAATTTACAAAAAAAGTAAAAATGCTAAAGATGATGCACAAAAAATCGCTATCATGAAAAAATATTATGATAAAAATTTAAAAGATTATAAAAAACCTAGTGAAGCTGAGGTTAAAGCAGTAAGAGAAACTTTCGCAAAATACTCTAAACTTGGTCTTCGTGCTGTGCCAACTATAATCGATGCTCAAAAATAATTTTTTCTTGCTTGTGTTTGCACTATTTTTAAGTGCTTGCACAGGCCCTATGCAAACTTTTATCCAAACAAATAATGAAGGTATTTTCCTGCATGCTAATAAAAATCAAAGTTTTTCTTTACACATCAATAATCCTTCAAAATTAAACACAAATTTAGAAGCCAAGCTCGCTCAAAAATTACAAAATTTAGGCTTAGTTTTAAATAATGTTCAAAGTGATTATAAAATTTATATCAATATAGTAGATTTTAAGAAATTTTCTTACGCACAAAGATTACGCGCTTCTAATGCGAGATTTTTTTATAATGACTTTGATAAAATAGATGATGTTTTTGAAATGGAAGTAGAAAATTACTATCTTTTGCAAGTTAATTTACAAATTAGCTCCAAAAACTCTACTCAAAGCACCTCGCTTTTAGCAAGAACTGCCTATCTTGGTAATATAGACAGAGCCAAAGAGTCTTTAGAAGAAAAAATCGCTAATCAAATAACAAGCTTTTTTTATATACACTAAAGATGGCATTTAAGCCATCTTTTTAAATATAACCATGATCAATCATCGCATCAGCTACTTTTTTAAAGCCTGCTATGTTTGAACCTACTACTAAATTTCCTTCATGATTATAAGCTTTTGCACACTCGTATGAATTTTCAAAAATATTTTTCATAATCTTATGTAATTTTGCATCAACCTCCTCAAAGCTCCATTGACACATACTTGCATTTTGTTGCATTTCAAGTTGAGAAGTCGCTACACCACCTGCATTAGCAGCCTTAGCTGGCGCAAATAAAAAGTCTTTTTGATTTAACATAAAATCGATCGCTTCAAGTGTGCTTGGCATATTAGCTCCCTCTGCTACCATACGACAACCATTGTGATATAAGGTTTTAATATCTTCTAAATTTAATTCATTTTGCGTAGCACTTGGAAAAGCTATATCACAAGGTATACTCCATACTCCATTACAACCTTGTTTATACGCGCTTTTTGGAGTAAAAACAGCACCTTTTTTAAGCGCTGCATAATCACTCACTCTAGCTCTTTTTACTTCTTTAATTTCTTTTAATAAATCTAAATCTATCCCATCTTTATCATAAACAAATCCATCGCTATCGCTTATTGTGATTGCTTTTGCACCAAGTTGATGTAATTTTTCTATGGTATAAATTGCCACATTTCCACTACCTGAAACTACACACTCTTTTCCTTCTAATGCATTGTTGTATTTTGCTAGCATTTCTTGAGTAAAATACACGCAGCCATACCCTGTTGCTTCTGTTCTTACTAAACTTCCACCCCATGGAATTTTCTTTCCCGTTAAAGTTCCATCAAAATTAGAGCTAATTTTCTTATAAGCTCCAAACATATATCCAATTTCTCTAGCACCAACCCCTATATCGCCTGCTGGCACATCAGTGCTTGCACCTATGATTTTTGAAAGCTCGGCCATAAAAGCTTGACAAAAACGCATAATTTCTGCTTCGCTTTTGCCTTTAGGGTCAAAATTTGCTCCTCCTTTAGCTCCCCCTATCATTAAACCTGTTAGAGAATTTTTGAAAATTTGTTCAAAACCTAAAAATTTCAAAACATCTAAATCTACACTAGGATGAAATCTGATCCCACCTTTATAAGGTCCTAAACTAGAATTAAACTGTACTCTATAACCAAAATGCGTTTGAGCTTTACCTGCATCATCAATATATACTACTCTAAAAATAGTCGTTTTTTCAGGCATAACAATACGCTCTAATATAGCATGATCTTGATAAGTTTTGTTAGATTCAAGTAAAGGTTCTAAAGAATTTAACACCTCAGTTGCTGCTTGAAAAAAGATAGGTTGTCTTGGGGAAGTTGCTTGAATTTTTTCTAAGGTTTCATTGATATATTGTTTAGCTATACTCATAAATTGTCCTTTTTATAGTATCTTGCTGTTTGCATTGGCTAAAAATTTTTTTAGCGCCTTTTGCTCCTTTGTTCCTATTTTGTAGTAAATTAGCTTTAAATATGCACTAATTTCTTTTTGAGAAAGATTTCTTGACTTAGAATAATCTAGCAAAATATATTGCGGAATGAAAATTTTACTTTTTGTGAAATTTTTCATCATTTTTTTATAAATAGAAAAATTTTTAATACAAGAAAATCGAGCAAAAACAAAAGGTAGTTTTGTCTTTTCATACCATAATTCGCATAAATCAATATAATCTTTTGGATTTTGCAAATAAAGTTTTAAAGCCTTATCACCGATGATAACCTCCCCTTTTTGCTTTAAAACTTTTGCAAGAGCATTAGAAGTTGCAGAGCTTGCATCTTCTTTGCTTTCAGATTGTTTTTTCACTAAAACGCTTTTTACCTTTTTGCTTGCGCAAATCCCCACATTTAAGGTTTTGTATTTTTTTCTACGACTTTCAACACTTGAGATAATCGCTGCATCAATGCGTCTAAAATACAAATGGCGATTTAGCTTACTAGGAACCCCTTTTTTGTATTCTGTAGTTTGCTTAACATAGCTAGGAAAAGCTGATTTTTTAAGATAGATATGTAAAGGGAGTAAATTAAGATAATCTATCTTACCAAAAATCATCTCGACCTTTCTATGATTAAGTAAAAATATCCTATTAAAAAATATCTTAAATATAAATTAATTTTATTAAAAACACTAGTAATATCAAATTTATATAATTTAAAAAGAAAAAAAGTAACATTTAAAACATATTTTTTAAATGATTTTTAAAAAATATGTTTTTATAACTCATATAAACAATAAAAAATAGATAAAATTAAGTTTTATAATAAAAAATTATTTTAAATAAAACTTAATTTATAAAAAATTATTTTAAACTATCAAAATATCTCTGATAATCAAAATTATTTATCAAAGCTACTCCATCTTCAACCGCAGCTTTTGCTACCGCAGCACTAACTACAGCTTTTACTCTGCTATCAAATGGTTTTGGTATCACATAATCTCTACCAAAACTAAGCTCTTCTACTCCATAAGCTTGTTTTACCTCATCAGTTACTTCAAGCTTAGCTAAATCAGCCAAAGCTTTTGCGGCTGCTATTTTCATATTTTCAGTAATTTTAGTTGCCTTTACATCTAAAGCTCCTCTAAAGATAAAAGGAAAACCTAAAACATTATTAATTTGATTTGGATAATCACTTCTACCTGTTCCAACTATAGCATCGTTCCTAACTCTTTTAACATCTTCTGGCATTACTTCAGGTACAGGATTAGCTAATGCAAAAATCACGGGATCTTTTGCCATACTTAAAATCATCTCGTCATCTAAAATCTTAGGTGCACTCAAACCCAAAAATACATCAGCACCTTTTAAAGCTTCTCTTAAAGTGCTATCTTTGGTATCGCTTACAAATTCTAGTTTGTATTTATTTAAATCATCTCTTTGAGTATTAATCACACCTTTACTATCTACTAAAACGATATTTTTAACCCCTAAATTTCTATACATTCTAGCACTTGCAATACCTGCTGCACCTGCACCACTTACCACTACTTTAATATCTTCAAATTTTTTACCACTAATTTCCATAGCATTCATTAATCCTGCTGTAGAAATGATCGCAGTTCCATGTTGATCATCATGCATTACAGGAATTCCAAGATCTTGCAAAGCGGCTTCTATTTCAAAACATTTTGGTGCTGAAATATCTTCTAAATTAATTCCTCCAAAAGTAGGTGCTATAGCTTTACAAAAGGTAACAATTTCATCTATACTATGAGCATTAATTTCTAAATCATAAGCATTAACATTAGCAAATTTTTTAAACAAACAAGCTTTTCCTTCCATAACAGGTTTGCTTGCACTCGCTCCTATATTGCCAAGCCCTAAAACTGCACTACCATCGCTTACTATAGCAACTAAATTAGCTTTATTAGTGTATTTATAAGCTAAAGTTTCATCTTTTGCTATCTCAATACAAGGTTCAGCAACCCCAGGAGAATACGCCAAAGATAAATCATGTGCACTATCCATAGGCTTTCTAGCAACAATATCTACTTTACCACCTAAGTGATATTCTAAAGCCTCTTCTTTTAAATTCATTATTTTTCCTTCATATAATTTAGTAAATTTTTTATCCTAAGTTTAGCCTTTTGCACTCCTAAAAATTCCAATACTTCAAATATACTAGGACTAACCGAGTTTCCTGTGAGTGCGATGCGTATAGCTTGAGCTAGGTCTTTTAACTTAAGATTATTTTCTTCTAAGAATTGATTAGTTAATTCTTCAAATTCACAAGCATTTTTTTGCTCATTTAAAACCATAGCGTATTTTTCCAAATAAGTTAAATTTGTAACATTGAGAAATTTATCTACAGCCTTTTGATCATATTCTTTTGGGTCATTTAGTAACACTTTAGCCCCACTAATAATATCATGTAAGGTTTTAGCTCTCTCTCTTAACATATCTAGTAAAAAGCCTGCTTTTTTATACTGACTTAAATCAAATCCTAAATCTTTTAATTGTCTATTGATTTCTTCAAAAGGTAAAGTTTTAATATAATGAGCATTAAGCCATTCTAATTTTTTAAAATTATAGCAAGAAGCACTTTTGTTAATATGATTTGGATCAAAAAGCTCTTGCATACTTTCTAAAGAAAAAATTTCATCATCGCCATGACTCCAACCAAGACGCACTAAGAAATTAAGCAGGGCTTGAGGTAAAATCCCCATATTTTTATATTCCATCACATCAGTTGCTCCATGACGCTTAGAAAGTTTCTTACCATCTTCACCATGTATCATAGCTACATGATAAAATTTAGGTATTTTAAAGCCTAGTGCTTCATAAAGGACAATTTGTTTTGGAGTATTTGATAAATGATCATCTCCTCTTATAACATCACTCACACCCATTAGTGCATCATCAATTACAACGGTTAAATTATAAATTGGGCTACCATCGCTTCTTGCAATTACAAAATCATCTAAAATATCTTCAGCCTTAAAACTAACCTCGCCTTTAATGCCATCTATAAATTTAATCTCTCCACTTTGTGGTGCTTTTACACGCACCACAGGCTCAATACCACTTGGGGGAGTTCCTTTAAAATCTCTATATCTACCATCATATTTTGGACGCTCTTTAGCTACTTCTTGCTTAGCTCTTAACTCATCAAGCTCTTCTTTGCTCATATAACAATAATAAGCCTTACCCTCATCTAGTAATTTTTGAATGTATTTTTTATAAATATCAAATCTTTGGGATTGATACTCAATCATCCCATCATAATCAAGCCCACACCATTTAAATGCTTCTATAATAGCTTGCGTAGCTTCTTGTGAATTTCTTTTTAAATCCGTATCTTCAATACGCAATAAAAATTTACCCTTATTTTTTCTTGCATAAAGATAATTATATAAAGCTGTTCTAAGCCCTCCTATGTGCAAATATCCTGTTGGAGAAGGAGCAAAACGCGTTGTGATTTCTTGCATATTTTTACCTTTTTTAAATTTTTATTGTTATAATGCTATATTTACACTTAAATAAAGGTTTTATATGAGAAAATTTTTAATATCTTGTTGTTTTGCTGCAAATATTTTATATGCTCAAACCCTTGGTGGTGTAGCAATGGTAGTAGAAAATCAACCTATTACTCTTTATGATATAGAACAAACTATGAAAGAATTAAAAACTAATGACAAACAAAAAGCTATAGCATTTTTAGTAGATGATAAAGTTCAACAAAGTGAAGCTAAAAAGCTAGGAATTTATGTAAGCACTTTTGAACTTAATGAAAAATTAGCCCAAATAGCAAAAGGCAATAAAACTGACATTAATGGTTTGCAAGCAAAGATAGAAAAAGATGGTTTAAATTTTGAAGTTTTTAAAAACAAAGTTAGAAAAGATCTTGAAAGAGAAAAACTTTATAGAAGCATAATGCAAAATGCAAAAATCAATATTGATGATGAAACACTAAAACATTTTTATGAAAGCAATCTTGATAAATTTAGCACTTTTTCAAATATAGACTTAGTTGTTTATAATTCTACTAATCCTGAACTTTTACAACAGCTTGCACAAAATCCTATGTATAAAAATTCTCAAATTAAATCAAAAGCCATTAGTTTAAACGCAGCTAGTTTAGATCCAAGATTACTTGCTTTGTTAAATAATACAAAAATAGGAGAATTTACTCCAGTGTTAAATGGCGAAAACGCTTATATAGTGTATTTTGTAAAAGAAAAATATGGTAAAAATCCTATCGAATTTGATTTAATCAAAGATCAAGTTAGCAATGTCTATACCCTAACTCAAAAAGAACAAGCCTTAAAAAATCATCTTGATAAAATAAGAGCAAATGCCCATATAGAAGAATTAAGATAGGTTAAAACCTATCTTCAATTAATGTCTTGAAAGATAATTTGTATCATAATTATTATTGATAAAATCTGCATTATCCATCATTGCTAAATGAAAATCTTTGGTTGTTTTTATCCCACCTACGATAAGCTCTTGCAAGGCTATTTTCATTTTAGCTATAGCTGTGTTTCTATCTTCTCCCCAAACGACTAATTTTCCAATCATAGAATCATAATATGGAGGCACACTATAATCTTGATAACAATGGCTTTCCATTCTTACATTGCGTCCTGCAGGAGCTACATATTTTGTGATTTTACCTGGGCAAGGTAAGAAAGTTTTAGAATCTTCAGCAGTAATTCTACATTCTATAGAATGACCCTTAAGTTTAATTTCTTCTTGTTTTGGTAAAGGATACCCTTCTGCTACTTTAATCATAAGCTCGATAATATCTACCCCGCTTACCATCTCACTCACACAATGCTCAACTTGCAAACGCGTATTCATTTCAATAAAATAAAAATCTAAATTTTTATCCACTAAAAACTCAAAAGTTCCCGCACCCTCATAATCAATAGCCTTAGCAGCTTTAACTGCTGTTTCATGAAGTCTTGCTCTTGTTTTTTCATCTAGTAAAATTGCAGGAGATTCTTCTATAAGTTTTTGATGGCGTCTTTGCATAGAGCAATCTCTCTCACCCAAATGTATCACATTTCCAAAGCTATCTCCTATGATTTGCACTTCTATATGGCGTGGGTTTTGGATGTATTTTTCCATATACATAGTTCCATCGCCAAAAGCACTCATCGCTTCACTTTCTGCTGACCAGTAAGCTTTTTCTAAATCTTTTTCATCTTCAACTACACGCATACCACGGCCGCCACCACCTGCTGCTGCCTTTAAAATCACAGGATAGCCTATTTCTTTAGCAAGTTTTTTTGCTGCTTCAACCCCACCTAAAGCCCCATCGCTTCCTGGGATTACAGGCACACCTGCTCTTTGCATTACTTGTTTTGCTTTACTTTTATCACTCATTAGTGCCATAGCAGCTACTGAAGGGCCTATGAATTTGATATTATGTTTTGCACAAATTTCAACAAAATTTTGATTTTCACTTAAAAATCCATATCCTGGAAAAATCGCATCCGCTTCGCTAATTTCAGCTGCACTAATAATAGCTGGGATATTTAAATAGCTTTCTGAACTTCTAGCATTTCCTATGCAAATACTCGCATCAGCATATTTTAAATACAAAGCATCTTTATCTGCAGTAGAATACACACAAATTGCTTTTTTTCCCATTTCTTTTACAGTTCTTAAAGCTCTTAATGCAATTTCTCCACGATTTGCTATTAAAACTTTTTTAATTTCCATTTTATAATTTCTCCACCACAAATAAAGGCATACCAAATTCTACAGGCTGACCATCTGCAACTAATACTTCTACTATCCTACAATCATATTCGGCTTCGATTTCATTCATAATTTTCATCGCTTCAATAATTGCTATAGTACTTCCTTTTTTAATAGTTTGTCCTGCTTTAGCAAAAGGTGCTGCACCCGGGCTTGGAGCTTGATAAAAAGTACCTACCATAGGGCTGTTGATAGTTGGTTTATTAGAAGAGTTTGAGCTTGCTTTAGTTTCATTAACTACATTTACATTAATTGGCTGTGGAGCTGGAGCAACAGGAGCTGGAGCTGGTAATTCACAACACATATCTCTTTCAAGTTCTATTTCAAATCCATCTTGTTCTTTTATTTTAATCTTGCTTATATTTGCTTCTGCAAAAAGTTGCATTAGTTCTTTGATTTCTTCTTTTGTCATATATTCTCCTTAATTTATAAGACTTAATTTATAATTATATATAAAAATACTAAAAATAACTTCAATTATTTATTTTTTACTTTTATTTTAAGATATAATTTAAAAATTCACTTTAATTATAAAGGACAAAAATGGGCTTAAAAGCAGATAATTGGATCAAAAAAATGGCATTAGAGCACAATATGATAGAGCCATTTTGTGAAGCAAATATAGGTAAAGGTATAGTTAGTTATGGGCTTTCAAGCTATGGATATGATATAAGAGTTGGAAGAGAATTTAAGATTTTCACTAATGTAAATTCCACTGTTGTAGATCCTAAAAATTTTGTAGAAGAAAATGTAGTAGATTTTGTAGGCGATGTATGTATAGTACCTGCAAATTCTTTCGCGCTTGCAAGAACAGTTGAGTATTTTAAAATGCCAAATGATGTTTTGGCTATTTGTCTTGGCAAAAGCACTTATGCAAGATGTGGCATTATAGTAAATGTAACTCCTTTTGAGCCAGGTTTTGAAGGACATATCACTATAGAAATTTCAAACACAACCCCACTACCTGCTAAAATTTATGCTAATGAGGGTATAGCTCAAGTTTTATTTTTACAAGGAGATGAACCTTGTGATGTAACATATGCTGATAAGAAGGGTAAATACCAAGCTCAAACAGGTATAACTTTACCAAGAATTTTAAAATAATTTTATTTTCAACCGATATAAAAATTTAGTCAAGTAATAGGAAAATATATATGTTTAATGGAAAAAGCATTTTAATCACCGGTGGCACAGGAAGTTTTGGAAAAACTTATACTAAAACTTTACTTCAAAAATACAAACCTAAAAAAATCATCATTTATTCAAGAGATGAGTTAAAACAATTTGAAATGGCAAGAGAATTTAATGATGATTGTATGCGTTATTTTATAGGCGATGTAAGAGATAAAGAAAGATTGAGCATAGCAATGAAGGATGTTGATTTTGTCATTCATGCAGCTGCTATGAAACATGTGCCAATTGCAGAATATAATCCAATGGAATGTATAAAAACTAATATCCATGGAGCACAAAATGTAATCGATGCGTGTTTGGAAAATAATGTAGAAAAATGTATCGCTCTTTCAACCGATAAAGCATGCAATCCTATTAATTTATATGGAGCTACAAAGCTTGCAAGTGATAAGCTTTTTGTAGCAGCAAACAACATCGCAGGAAATTCTCATACTAAATTTAGCGTTACAAGATATGGTAATGTAGTGGGCTCAAGAGGATCTGTCATACCATTTTTTAAAAAACTAATCAATGAAGGCGCTAAAGAACTTCCTATCACAGATGAGAGAATGACAAGATTTTGGATATCCTTAGAAGATGGAGTTAATTTCGTGCTGAATAATTTTGCCTATATGCATGGAGGGGAAATTTTCGTACCAAAAATTCCTTCTATGAAAATCGTTGATTTAGCTAAAACTATGGCTCCTAATTTAGCTCATAAAATCATAGGTATAAGAGCAGGTGAAAAACTACATGAAATTATGATTTCAAGTGATGATAGTCATTTAACTTATGAATTTGAAAATTATTATGCCATTAGCCCAAGTATTCAATTTAATAACACTAATGTTGATTTTAGTATAAATGCAAAAGGACAAAAGGGTAAAAAAGTTTCTAATGGCTTTTCTTATAGCTCTGATAATAATCCATCATGGATTAGCCAAGAAGAGCTTTTAAATATAATAAATCATACAGAGCTTGAAAAATGATAACTTATTCTCATCAAAATATTGACGAACAAGACATACAAGTAGTTTGTGAGGCTTTAAAAGATGATTTTTTAACCGGTGGAAAAAAGGTTGAAGAATTTGAACAAGCCCTTTGTGAATATGTAGGTGTAAAATATGCTTGCGTGCTAAATTCAGCTACTTCTGCTTTACACCTTGCATATTTATCTTTAAATATAAAAGATAAAATTGTCTTAACAACCCCCATTACCTTTGCTGCAACTGCAAATGCAGCTTTAATGGCAGGTGCTAGGGTTGAGTTTATAGATGTAAAAAGCGATGGAAATATTGATGAGAAAAAACTTGCTTTAAGACTGAGCCAAGATAGCTCTAATATAGGAGCAATTTGCGTGGTTGATTTTGCGGGAAATAGTGTAGAAATGGATGAAATTTTAGCCTTAGCCAAACGATACAACATCCCACTAATTGATGATGCAAGTCATGCTCTAGGTGCTATTTATAAAGATCAAAAAGTAGGTTCTATGGGAGATTTGAGCATATTTTCTTTTCATCCGGTTAAACCTATTACAACCTTTGAGGGTGGTGCGGTTGTTAGCAATGATGAGGAATTAATCTCAAAAATCAAGCTTTTAAGAAGTCATGGTATAGTCAAAAAAAGGCTTTGGGATAGTGATATGATTGAACTAGGCTATAATTATCGTTTAAGCGATGTAGCTTGTGCTTTAGGTATAAATCAACTAAAAAAACTTGATAATATACTAGAAAAAAGAGAAATCATCACAAGTTTTTACGATAAAGAATTTGAAAAAAATCCTTATTTTAGCACTATAAAAATCAAAGATTATAAAAAAAGCTCAAGACATTTATATCCTATTTTGCTTTTTCCTGAGTTTTATTGCCAAAAAGAGATTATTTTTGAAAAATTATTAAATTTGGGCATAGGTATACAAGTGCATTATAAGCCTACTTATGAGTTTAGTTATTATAAAAACTTATATGGAAATTTATTCTTAGAAAATGCGGATAATTTTTATAAAGCTGAACTTAGCATACCTGCTCATCAAGAAATGAGTTTAAAAGAAGCACAATTTATTAAAGATAGTTTATTTAAGATTTTAGAAGAAACTAAAAAGGCTTGTTGTGAGTAAAAGTATGTATGAGCTAGCTTGTGAGCTTTTTCCTATATGCAGAAGTATTACCGGGAAAGGCTTTAGACAAAGCTTAAAAATGCTTGATGAAGCTATGGGGGGGGGTATATTAAAAATTCACTCTATAGCAAGCGGGAGTAAAATATTTGATTGGGAAGTACCTGCTGAATGGGAGATAAACGATGCTTATATCATCACTCCAGATGGAGAAAAAATTTGTGATTTTAAGCAAAATAATCTTCATGTGTTAAACTATAGCACAGGCATAGACACAGAGCTTGATCTAGCAAGCTTACAAGAGCATCTTTACTCTATGGAAGAAATGCCTGATGCTATACCTTATGTGACAAGCTATTATAAAAGGCGTTGGGGTTTTTGCATAAAACATGAAGATAGAATTAAACTAAAAGAAGGAAAATATAAAGTTTTCATAGATGCAAAGCACCATGAAAATGGGGTTTTAAACTATGCTGATTTACTCATACCTAGCACGCAAGAAACAAAAGATGAAATTTTAATTTCCACTTACCTTTGTCATCCATCTATGGCAAATAACGAGTTAAGTGGTCCTGCGGTAGCTACATTTTTAGCTAAATGGCTTTTAGAACTTAAAGAGAGAAAATATAATTATCGTTTTGTTTTTTCTCCTGAAACTATAGGAAGTATAGTTTATCTTAGTAAACATTTAAAGTATTTGCAAAAACACACTAAAGCAGGATTTGTACTCTCTTGCATAGGTGATGATAATGCTTACTCACTCATTCACACTCCAAGTGAAAATACCCTAGCAGATAAAGTAGCTTTGCATACCTTAAAAGAAAAAAATAATTTTAAAGAATTTAGCTTTTTAGATAGAGGAAGCGATGAGAGACAATACTGCTCTCCTTTAGTAAATTTACCCGTAGTCGGAATTTGTAGAAGTAAGTATCTAGAGTATAAAGAATATCATACTAGCAAGGATGACTTAAATTTCATCAGTGAAGAGGGATTGCAAGGTGGCTTAAAAGCTATGCAAGAAATCATTATGAATTTAGAGGTTAATGAAATTTATCAAAATACGATATTTTGCGAACCTAATTTAGGTAAAAGAGGCTTATACCATACTATCAATACTTCTTCAACCAATGATATACCAATATCATGTAATTTTTTAGCATATTGTGATGGTAAAAACGATGTTTTAGATATAGCCTCAAAACTAAACATGCAAGCTTATGAATTAAAAGATTTAATAGAAAAATTAAAATTTCACGGATTGATAAAATGAAATATTTTTTAGAATACAATGATAAAAAATACTCTAATGTAGATTTAATAGAAGCTTTTAAAAAACTTGGTATTAAAAAAGGCGATATTTTGTGTGTGCATAGTGAACTTTTTAATTTTGGCACACCCTTGCTTCCTAGAAATGAATTTTTACAAACTATATTAGATTGTTTTTTTGAAGTTATAGGTAAAGAAGGTACTTTAATCATGCCTACATTTACTTATAGTTTTTGCAAAAATGAAGTTTATGATAAATTAAATTCTCCTACAAAAATAGGTGCTTTAAATGAATATTTTCGCAAACAAATAGGAGTAAAACGCACTAATGATCCTATATTTTCCTTTGCTGTAAAAGGAGCTAAAGAAGGATTATTTGATACTCAAAATTTATCTTGTTTTGGAGAAAATTCTGGATATGACATTTTAACAAAAAACAACGGCAAAATAATTTATTTTGGATTAGATTGGGCTCATACTTTTATACACTATATAGAAGAAAAATTTAAAGTAGATTATAGATACTTTAAAATATTTCAAGGAATAATAAAAGATGAAAAAAAAGAATACAAAAAAGAAATACAATACTATGTAAGATATCTTGATAGACAATCGGAATTAAATTTAGAAAAAATAAATATAATTTTAAATAATGCTAATATATTCTCCAAAATTCAATTTGGAGGTGGTATTATTTCATATATCAATACAAATGATTTTGAAAGAATAATTATAAGCGAACTAAAAAAAGATAAAAATATATTAGTAAACTAAGTTTATATAGGAAAAATTATGCTAGAAAATACAAAAGAATTATTTAAGCTAATAGAAGAAAAAAATCCACTACACAAAAAATGTTTAGATGGATTACAACTCTCTAAAGAAGAATATGAAGATTTAGAAAAGCTTATTGTTTATTACAAAGATACACTAAATATTACTTTAGAAGAACAAGCTCAAAGCTATATAGTTGTATTAAATGATACTTTAGAAGAAACTAGATATTTTATAGAATTTGGAAAATATAGATATAGCACCTTAGCAGAAGTAGAAAATATGGTGTATTTTAATGAAAACTATATGAAGCAATACATGGTGGGTCTTGCCATATCTTCTTTTATATGGAATGCTCATGTTGAGGTTAGAAGATATTTTGCTAAGTATATAGATGAAAAACAAAATCAAGAAAATACCTATCTTGAAATAGGACCAGGGCATGGTGAGTTTTTTGTTAAAGCCCTAAGAAGTCAAAAATTTAAAGAATATTTTGGTATTGATATATCTCCTATAAGTTGTCAAATGAGCAAGGATATGGTAGAAAATCAGTTTGGCAAAATAAATACTAAATGCGAATTTATATGTAAAGATTTTACCAAATGTGAGTTTAACAACAAAGCTGATTTGGTAGTAATAGGAGAGGTTTTAGAACATGTTGAACAACCTTTACAATTTATGAAAGATGTAAAAGCCTTATTAAATGATAATGGAGAAATCTTTGCGACTATACCTATCAATGCTCCTGCAATTGATCATATTTATTTATTTTCTCATCCTGATGAAGTTAAAGAATTACTTAATAAAGCAGGATTGAAAATCAAAGAATGTGAATATTTTATGGCGAATAATTATTCTTTAGAAAAAGCACTAAAAACAAAAAACGCAATAATCATGACAGTAATACTTACAATAAAATAAAGGGAAATATATGGAGCAAAAAATTTATGAGATACTATCTAATATATTAGAGATTGAAGTAAATAATAAAACAAAATTTAGTATGCAAAATTGTGAAAATTGGACCTCGCTATCACATATTGACATCATAATGAGTTTAGAGGAGGAATTTGAAGTTAAATTTGATAAAGACATTCTTGTTAAATTAAATTCGCAAGAAGAGATTATTAAGGAAATAAAAAAAATAAAAAATGCATAAAGTCGACCAAAGATATTTAGAAATTTTTTCATATACTAGTGGAGATTTTAACCCTATACATCTTGATGAAGAATTTGCAAAAAATTCGTATTTTAATGGTCAAATTGTATATGGAATATACCAATTATTCCTAACTATAGAATTTTTTTTAAAAAAAGAACGCAAACATACAATTAAAATAAAAATAATTAAATCAAATTTTATAAATCCACTTTTTAAAAATCAAAAATTTAAAATTATCAAAAAATACCAAAAAAACAATGTGTTAAAATACGAAATCATTGATAAAAATCAAATTTTCTCAAAAATAGAATTTGAGATTGAAAATGAAACTAAAATAGAAAGTATTTTTTTAAAACATATAAAATTTAAAAAAAATAAACCAAATAATATCAAGTTACTACAAAATAAAAATTATGGCGAGGAATTAGATTACAACAAAGAACTTTTCAAGAAACTTTTTCCGCTGTGCTCTGCGTATTTAAATTCTAGAAATATAGCTGTTTTAATAGCTAGCACGCGCTTAATTGGAATGAAAATTCCAGGTTTAGATAGTATTTATTCTAGTTTAAATTTAGACTTTTCAGAATGTGACACAAATAACAAACTATTATTTAATTTCAAAAAACATCACAACATAGAATGTTACATGATAAACATTTTAAGTCCCTGCAAAGGAAGCATTAAAGCATTTATCAGACCTCAATTAATAAAAAACACAACTTATTCGTCATTAAAAGTCAAATATTCTAATTTGCAAAAAACAAATTTTTTCACAAATCAAAAAGCTTTAATTATAGGTGCAAGTAGTGGTTTTGGAAATGTATGCGCCAAATTATTAGCTCTTGGAGGCGCTACTATTATAGCTACCTATAATTCAAACCATCCAAGCGAAACAATTCCAAATTGCACTTTTATACCACTTGATATTTTAAATGTTAACAAAAATTTTATAGACACTATTAAAAAATTCAATCCTACTCATATATATTATTTTGCTACACCTAAAATTTCTTCTCAAAATAGTCAATTTAATAAAAAAATGTTATATAATTTTATGCAATATTATATTTTTGCATTAGATAAAATCTTAAAATATATTAATCCAATTTTAATTTTTACTTCTTCTTCTTCTTCTTTTGTTGATGATTTACCTTTAGATATGAAAGAATACAGTATGGCAAAAGCTGCAATGGAAGTGTTTATAAAATACATTGAAAAAACTAAAAACATACAAGTCATAATGCCAAGATTTCCAAGAGCAAAAACAAATCAAACTTTAAGTTTGATACCTCAAGATTTAAAAGAAGTGGATGAGCTTTTATATCCTGAATTGCTTAAAATAAGGAGCTAAAATGAATCTTTTTTCACCAAATTTAAAAAGAAATGATCTCATAAAACTTAGTAAGGAAAATCATCATAAAAAAATTACTATTAATGTTTTTAGAAATCACTCTTTTGAAGTCATTTCAAGCATACTAAATGCATTTTTAGCCTTTAGTAAATTAAAGGCTGAATTTAACATAAGCTCTTATGATGATAGTTTAAGTTATGATAATTTTCAAAAAGCAGATTTAAACATCATATTTATAGATTTAAACAATTATAAAAAAAATGTAGATGATTTTATCAAAGAAAAAATACAAGAGCTATCAAGTATTAGCAACGCTCCTATCATCACACTTTTACTTGGCGATACAAGCTTAAAAGAATATAGTATTTGCAAAATACTAAAGCCCTTTTTAGATGAAAATCTCATCATAGATGATAGTAATTTTGAAATAAATGCAAGCAGACTTAGTAATAAAGCTTGTGTAAAATTAGCCCAATTTCTAGGACTAAAAATCCTACCTAGCCTTTTACAACCAACTTTAAAAGCAATCATCATAGATCTTGATAATACCTTATACCAAGGAATTTTAGGCGAAGATGGCATTGAAAATCTTACTTTATCTAGCAATCATAAAGCCTTGCAAAGTGAGCTTTTAAATTTAAAAAATCAAGGTTTTTTACTCGCCATTGCTTCAAAAAATGAAGAAGAAGATGTAAAAAAACTTTTTTCACAAAGAAAAGACTTTTTATTACAACTTGATGATTTTAGTATGATCAAGGCTAATTGGAAAAGTAAAGACGAAAATATTAAAGAAATTGTAAATTTTTTTAATATAGCTTTTGATAGTGTGCTATTTATTGATGATAATATAGCCGAAATTGAAAATGTATCACACCTTTATATTAACACCTTACTAGCTGATGAAAATAGTGCTTATAGTTTAAAGCTCTATCCTAGACTTTTAAAAACAAGCTTTAGTAAAGAAGATGAGTTAAGAAGTGCTGATATTAAAGCAAATTTACAAAGACAAGAGCTTGGCAAGCTTAGCCCTAAAGAGTATTTTGAAAAATTACAAATTTGTTTGAAATTTCATATCAACCACGCAGATGAACTTGAAAGAATTTCACAACTACTTAATAAAACTAATCAATTTATATCAAATTACTTAAGATTAAGCTTAAAAGAGTGTGAAGAATTTATGCAAAAACATGCTATTTTGACTATAAGCATGAGTGATAAATTAAGTGATAGTGGCATTATAGCAATTTTTTTAGCTTATAAAGATGAAACAAATTTAATCATAAAAGATCTTTGCATAAGTTGCAGAGCCTTAGGAAGAAAGCTTGAAAAAATTATGCTATATAAGGCTATAGAGTTATTACATGTGCATTTTAATACAAAAGAATGTATTTTATACTTTCAAAAGGGCGAAAGAAATATGCCATTTTTAGAATTTTTATATAGTTTAAATGCAAATATAAAAGAAAATTTTACTCTAATCCAAAAAGAAATAATAAATTACGAAGGACTTATAATTGAAAGCTAGTTTTAATAAAGCCAAAATAGCAGGTATAAGCGTTTGCGTGCCTAATAAATGCATAAATATAGATGATTGCCTAGAAGATGTTTTTCAAAATGATGTCAAAATGCTAAAAAGAATGAAAAAAATTTCAGGCATACAAGAAAGATTTATCGCTGATGAAAATATTAGCACAACAGATTTAGCCTATGAAGCAAGTATAAATTTATTTAAAATGCTCGATTTTGATAAAAATAAGCTTGATATGGTGATTTTTGTTACACAAACTCCTGATTTTTTTATGCCATCATGCGCAAACTATCTTCACAAACGATTAAATTTAAAACCTCAAACCATAGCTTTTGATGTAAATCAAGCGTGTTCGGGGTATTTATACGGCTTATTTATAGCTTTTTCTTTTTTAGAAAATCAAAATGCAAAAAATATTTTATTAATTTGTGGTGATACTTTAAGCAAAACCATAAACCCTTTAAATGCAAATTTAGCTCCAATTTTTGGCGATGGAGTAAGTGCAACACTCATAAGCAGTGCAAATGAAAAATCGTTTTTTAAGCTTCATTCTAATGGAGAAGGTTTTGACAAACTCATCATACCCAATAGAGCTTTTGCTAAACTTGATGAGAGTAAAAGCTCCAATAAAGAAATATTTCAAACCAATAAGCATAGGAGCTTAGATAATCTTTACATGGATGGGGCTGAAATTTTTAACCAAGCACTTAATCTTGAGAGTCAAAGCATAAAAGAAATGCTTGATTTTTGTGAAAAAAGTAAAGATAAAGTGGATTATTTTTTATTACATCAATCCAATCAATTTTTAGTTGATTCTATTATAAATGACTTGGGTATTGATAGCTCTAAAGCACCAAATTTTTTGATGTCAAAATATGCTAATTTAAGTGCTTGCTCTTTACCTGCTTTACTTTGTGAAATACAAAAAAATGATTTTAATGCCATTTTAAGTGCTTTTGGTGCTGGATATGCCTGGGGGAGTGCTTATATAAATTTTGATAAAAACTTTAAAACTGATACAATTTCAATTTATAAAGGAGAAAAAAATGACTAAAGAAGAATTATTAGAAGCTATTAGCGAAGCTATGCATATGGATGAAACACTAAAAGAAGATATGATTTTAGATGATATTGATGAATGGGATAGCTTAGCTTTTGTATCTATCATGGTATTATTTAAAAACTCACTTGGCAGGCAAATTAGCGGTGATGATCTTAAAAAATGTGAAAAAGTAAGCGATCTTTTAACTTTAGCTGGTGTTTAAGGTGAAAAGCCTTAAACAATCTCTAAAACAAATTTATCATTTTCATCTTTAAAGGTAAAAACTTTATTTTTACAAGGATAAGATATACTATCTTTTTTCATACTAAATGTTTTATCTTTTAATTTTTCAAGCATAATAGGTAATTCTTTATTAAATAATGCCTTATCAGGAATTCCACAGCCATGAGTTAAATTTTTAATAAATTTGCCATCTATATCTTTTTCATCTATTAGATGAAAATCTACTTCATAGTTTAAGGCTTTTAAAATTTCTATCATAGAAATTTTATGATCAGCTGGAGTTAAGTCATCTTTAGCGCTATGATAACTTGTATAAATAATATTTTTATTCTTTTGAGCTTGTAAAATCAAATGATCTTTATTAAGTAAAGCTCTTATTAAATAATTTTCATCAGCAAAATAATAAGGTGAGTTTGGGTTTTTGCGTGTCCAATAAGTTTCCACATAACAATGAACTTTACTATTTAACTCATCTTCGTTTAAAATAGCATCACCTTTATTTAAATCCCTTCCTATGATATATCTTAACGGAGGCAATGCAGCACCTGAATTATCTATCACTCCATCAACATACCAAGGAGCTATTTTAGCACACATTAATGCCACTAAGCCACCGTATGACCCCCCCCCGTAAATTTTAGGTAAAGATTTAAATTGAGGATAATTTTTCATTATATCTTTTAAAGCATTGATATGATCGATAGCAGACATAATGGCAAAATTATTATACTCATTGTTAGGCGGGATAAAAGTCACAGATAACTCAACCTTATAGTCTTGATTTAAAATTCCTTGTTCTTTTAATATACTCATTTTTTGATCAAGAATTTGATAATATTTTTCTATATTTTTTGTATTATCTAGCACTTCAAATTCTATTTCAAAATCCCTGAAAGCCTTTTCAAATGTTCTTATATCGTCTAATAAAAAAGTCATTTCAGCACTATATTTGTCCACATCAGAAACTCTTTGGCAAAAACAATGATAAAATACATTTACAGCTACTACATCAAATTTTTTAGCTATAAAATTTCTATAACTTTCTAGAAAATATATATTTGCATTTGCTCCATATCCACCTATGATAAAAACAATAGCTTTCATTTGCTTACTATCATCATAAGCGATTCTATATTCTAATTTACTTTCTCTTTTTATATTTAATTCCACATCATCACAAGAGTCTATGAAATAAGTTTCATTTATGAGCATATTTTTCTTTCTTGATATTATAATTTATATGCTATTATAACTAAAAAAATCAAGGAAGCTC